>CAZELC010000054.1:0-12394 GCA_964512865.1 uncultured Bacteroidales bacterium | reverse complement strand
AATATGTTTATAAAAAACACTTTTCTGTAACCATTCCTCTTTTTCAGTGCCTCGTAAAAAAGGTATTGGAGAACGGCTAAAATATAATGCCTTTTTGTTTTTGTCAGTTACAACCTTAATAATATTAGGACTAAACAGCTCCTCTTCAGAGTGAAGTTTTTTTATAAGTGTTGCAATTTGAACATTTTGATTATTAAAACACGAAGCAACCTTTTCTATTTGCTTGGGGTCGATAAATGGTTCATCGCCCTGAATATTTATAACGACATCAAATTTTTCATTTTTGTTATTAAGAATATTAAGCGCTTCGTTACATCTTTCAGTTCCTGTCCGGTGTTTATCAGAAGTTAATAATACCTCTCCGCCAAATTCCAGAACATGATTTGCAATTCTCTGATCGTCGGTAGCAACATAAACAGCAGAAAGAGCAGATGTTTTTTTTACTTGTTCATATACTCTTCTTATCATAGTTTTGCCATTAATTATAGCGAGAGGTTTTCCCGGAAAACGTGAAGAAGCATACCTTGCCGGTATAATGCCTGCAATTTTCATAATATTTTTCTGACGAACTAATTAAACAAACCGTGAAGCTCTGCGTTTATTTTGTCGATTATTTCTTCAAGATCGGCAGGATTTTCCGGAAAATTTTTGTTGTCAACATCTACTATGAGTAATTTTCCGCTTTCATAAGTTGAAATCCACGCTTCATAACGCTCGTTAAGCCTTTTTAAATAATCCAACCTTATAGAGTTTTCATAATCTCTGCCTCTTTTCTGAATTTGCCTAACCAAAGTAGGAACTTCCGCTCTAAGATAAATTAAAAGATCCGGTGGCTGAATAAATGTATTGATAAGCTCAAAAAGTGATTTGTAATTATCAAAATCGCGCGTTGACATTAATCCCATCGCATGTAGATTCGGTGCGAATATAAAAGCATCTTCATAAATTGTCCTGTCCTGAATAACTGTCTTTTTACCCTGACGAATATCAATTACCTGACGAAATCTGTTATTAAGAAAATAAACCTGCAGATTAAATGACCACCGTTGCATATCTTCATAAAAACTGTGTAGATAAGGGTTTGTGTCAACATCTTCAAAATGAGGTTCCCATTTAAAATGTTTAGCTAATAAACGGGTTAAAGTTGTCTTCCCTGATCCTATATTTCCTGCTATTGCTATATGCATAATTTCCGTTTTTTTAATCCCGACTAAAATAATATTTTTTTAAATTATACCGATTGAAAAGTCTATTTTTATTTAATTTTTGAAATTCAATGATATCATTGCTAAATTTGAATAAAAATTATTTATGGAATTATCAGAAGCTATTAAAAACAGAAGAAGTATAAGAAAATACAAAAAAGAAGAAATTTCTAATGAAATTATTAATGAATTGCTCATTGCAGCCATGATGGCGCCATCGGCACGAAACACGCAGTCGTGGCAATTTATTGTTATTAAAAAAAGAGAAATTCTTGATAATCTAGCAGATATTCATCCTTACGCAAAAATGCTTAAAGAAGCACCATTGGCAATTCTTGTCTGTGGTGATAAATCTGTTGAGGAAAGTGAACCATATCTTTGCCAGAATTGTAGTGCTGCAACACAAAATATTCTTTTAGCCGCGCATGCGCTTGGAGTCGGATCGGTTTGGCTTGGGGTTTATCCGCGTTCAGAACGAATAGAACCAATAAAGCATTTATTATCAATTCCAGAGACCATCTTACCAATTTCACTAATCGCATTGGGTTATGCTGATGAATTCAAAGTTAACCCTGACAGATTTGATAATAAAAAAGTACACTACGAGAAATGGTGATTTAATATTTAATATTTAATCTTTACCCCAAAATCAAAATCAGATTTTATCAACTCTTCAAGTGTATAATCGGTGGCTGCTGATTTTTTATCCTGCGAAACCACTGCTTTGATATTGCTGATTTTCTTTATCTCCGATGGGAATCTGTAAGTTGATTTAAGGCTGATGAACGGGAACATTAAATCAGAAAAACTTTGATTTTTCTTTTGTTGCATTGCTATCATCTTTTTTAAAAGAGGAGCAATATTTTTCTTTTTAAAATTATGATTCGAGATTTTTACAAATGCCGGCTCATAAAACTTCTTTTTATGACCAAAAATTTTATAGATAGCTTCATTTAAATCATTGCTGTTTTCAAAATCAAGAGAAATGGAATAAACCCCTTTTTTATTATCTGTAACAGGGTTAACATTCGAAACACCCTTACATCCTTTAAGTGCCTGTTCGGCAATAACAGGAAGTTGTTTTATTTGGGTAATAAACGACATATTTGCTCCAGATGTTTGATTATCTAAGTTAGAACCAATTTTACCAAGGTCGATTTTAACCATTATGGAACCGGAACCATCCTTATTTACAGTTATATCTTCACTAATTGTTATACAACTGCTAAATAGCAATATCGATAGGCAAAAAAAGCCAATGATTTTTTTTATTTTATTCATTTTTCCCTCCCACAATTATAACAATTTCGCCTTTTACCGGTTTCAGATTAAAATGACAAATAAGCTCATTTATTGTTCCTCTTACGTTTTCTTCATGAATTTTTGTCAATTCTCTTGAAACACAAGCTTTACGATCTGTTCCAAAATAATCTGCAAATTGCTCAAGTGTTTTTAAAAGGCGGAAAGGCGATTCATAAAAAATCATCGTGCACTCTGTTTTCGAAAGTTCTTCAAGTTTAGTCTTCCTGCCTTTTTTAACAGGAAGAAACCCTTCAAAAATGAATCTGTCAGAAGGAAGTCCTGAATTTACAAGAGCAGGAATAAATGCAACAGGTCCGGGAAGGCATTCAACATCAATATTGTTTTCCAAACATTCGCGAACAATTAAAAATCCCGGATCAGAGATTGATGGAGTACCGGCATCACTTATCAAAGCAGCAGTTTCACCATTTTTCAATCTTTCAACAAAACCTTTAACAGATTTATGTTCATTATGAAGGTGAAAAGAGAACATCTTCTTACTGATATTATAATGCTTCAATAAAACGCTTGATGTACGAGTATCTTCGGCAAGTATGAAGTCAACCTGATTTAATACTTTCAGTGCTCTAAGAGTTATATCCTCAAGATTTCCAATTGGCGTTGGAATTAAAAACAGTTTCGACATCCCTAAACTTCATTTAAATACAAAACTAAACAAATAAAGCAAACTATTGGTAACACTATTGATAAATTATTCAATACTCTTGTTTCTGTAAAGAAAACTTAATAGTTTTGCCGTTTGTAAACTTAAACTTTTATGAATACACTGACTTTATTAATAATAACCCTACCACTTGCAATTGCTCCGGGAATAGCAATAGCTTTAATGATTTACTTTAAGGATAAATTTGAAAAGGAACCATTCCGGCTAATAAGAAATTGTTTTTTATTCGGAATGCTATGCATAGTGCCTGCAGCAATTCTGGAATTGATATTTTCTTATGCGGGCATCAATGAAAATAAAGATATTTACACAACTGTTGTTTATGCATTTTTGATTGTCGGTCTAATCGAAGAGTCTCTCAAATTGATTGTTTTAAGGTATTATGCCTATAAAAAAGAAGCTTTTAACGAGCCATTTGATGGAATTGTTTATTCAGTAATGATTTCTATGGGTTTTGCAACTCTGGAAAATATTTTTTATTCGCTTACCGGCGGATTATCAGTAACACTTTTAAGAATGATAACAGCAGTGCCATTACATGCTACAGCTGCAATATTTATGGGGTATTACATCGGGCGGGCGAAATTTAGAGAAAAAAAATCCGCACTTTTTTTTATGGGTTTGTTTTCAGCAGTTATAATACACGGATTGTATGACTTTTTCCTTTTCCAGCATGAAATTCCTGCATTAGCAGTATTTTCATTTATTTCACTTATTATCGGGATAATTATTGCATTCCGGGCAATGAAAAAAACAATCAGATTATCACCATTTAAAGAAAATCAGATAAGCTGATACATTTTTCCCGGCATCGACCTCACCATTCCGTTAAATTCCAAATTAAGCAAAGCCGTAGCTATTTTGCTTGAACTCATCTGTGAGTTGATACATAAAAAATCAATCCCCGAGTCACCATTTTTTTCAAGTAAATCTATAATGATTTTTTCTTCTTCGGTAAGCTCAACAAAAAGTTTTTTTTGAGTCGGTTTTTTACATTCTTTACTATCATCCCAACCCATAATGTACTTTATATCCTCTGCGCTTTCAATAAGCGCAGCCCTGTTAGTTTTTATATAGTGATTACAACCTTTTGAATAATTATCAGATATTTTCCCCGGGAAAGCAAAAACATCACGATTATATGAATTAGCTATATCAGCCGTAATCAGAGCACCGCCTTTTCTTGCTGCTTCAACAACAATCACGGCATCCGACAAACCTGCAATTATCCTGTTCCTTTTGGGAAAATTTTCACGGTCGGGATTAGTGTTTGAAATAAAATCAGTAACAAGACCTCCGTTCAATAGCATCTTATCTGCTATACTCCTGTTTATATTCGGATATATTCTGTCTAACCCATGCGCAAGAACTCCTACAGTACAAACCTGATTTTGTACTGCGGCTTTATGAGCAAATGAATCTATACCATAAGCAAGTCCGCTTACAACGAGCACATCAATGTCAACAATATCTTGTATTAAATTAGTGGTTAGTTCTTTACCATATTCTGTTGCATTTCTTGTTCCCACAACAGCAATAATACGCTTTTTGTTAAGGTCGGCATTCCCCAAAAAATATAACATCATTGGACCATCAATGCAGTTTTTAAGTCTTTCAGGATAGTTATCATCCAAAAAAAACAAAGGTTTAATATTTTTGTCTTCAATAAAACGAACCTCTTCCTCCGCTCTTTTAATTACATTGCTCTTATTATCAATAATAGACTGGACCAGCTGCAACCCAATTCCGGGGATTTTCAATAATGCTTTTTTGTTTTCTTTAAAAACAGCCTCTATTCCACCGCAATAGGCAATAAGTTTTTTCCCTGTTATATCTCCAATATTTGGAATTAATGTAATAGCAATCTTATAATGAAGCACTTTGAGAGTTTTTTATGTTATTTTAACATTTTTTAACATATCTCTTATAATTGTTTACTAACCAATAAAAAAGACCTGTAAATATAAGAAAATTTGATAAAATCCAAACATTTTAGTAGCCCTCAAAACCGCATGTAAAATACTGTTTTTCTGTCTGTTATATATATTTTGCTGATTATTAGGATATTAGCCATTTATTGCAATTAGAAATATTTAGTAAATTTGCACCCTGATTCAAAAAAAGTATTTTATGAGAAAACTTTACATTGCTATTCTAGTTTCAGTTTTAACACCATTTTTTGCAAATGCCCAACAGGCATTAATTAAAGGTCAGATAAAAAACGGAAAAACCGAAGAGACAATTCCCGGTGTTGCCGTAATTTTAGATGAAAAAACAGGTGTATCTTCAGATTTAAACGGGGAATATGAATTAAAAGTTAATCCCGGAAAAATAAAAGTTACTTATAAATTTATTGGGTTTACTACGGTTACAAAAACCTTCGATGTTAAAGCAGGAAAAGATCTTATTGCAGATATCGAAATGTTTGAAGAAGCAATGGTTATTGATGGTGTTGTTGTAAGTGCTGGGAAATTTGAACAGAAACTTTCGGATGTTACTGTTTCAATGGAAGTAATGAAACCGAAAATGATTGAAGAAAACAACACAAACAATATGGATGAGGCATTAAATAAAATCCCGGGACTTGACGTAAGAGATGCACAGCCAAGCATCAGAGGCGGTAGCGGATACAGTTATGGTGCCGGAAGCCGTGTAATGGTTCTCGTTGACGACCTTCCTATGCTTACTGCTGACGGTGGTGATGCTAAATGGAATTTTTTACCCACCGAAAATGTATCACAGGTTGAAGTGCTTAAAGGAGCGTCATCGGCTTTATTCGGGTCTTCTGCAATGAATGGTGTAATAAATTTCAGAACTGCTTTCCCGACAAATACTCCTAAAACAAAAGTGTCATTAAATTCCGGTTTATATTTAAATCCTAAAAGAAAAGAAATAATATGGTGGGGAGAAGCTCAGCCAATGTGGGGAGGTGCAAGCTTTTCACATTCTAGAATAATTAAAAAGCAATTAGATTTTGTTATTGCAGGAAATGCATATAATAATACAGGCTATAGAGTTGGTGACCAAGGTCAAACCTATAGAGCAAATACCAATTTAAGATGGCGCCCCAAAAAAGTTGAAGGATTGTCTATTGGAGTAAATGCAAATTATATGTGGCAACAAAAAACTGATTTTTTTCTATGGCAAAGCGCAGACTCTGGAGTTTATGTGCAAACTTTGACTTCAACAAAAAAGAACTACGGTTATAGAGTGAATGTTGACCCATTTATTACATATTACGGTAAAAATGGAAATCGTCATAGTTTGAAAACACGTTATTTTCAATGCACAAATAATTTTAAAAACGATCCTGCACAAAATAACAGCTCAGAATTGTATTTTGGGGAATATCAATATCAGAAGTTAGTAAACGAAAAACATACATGGACAGTAGGTTTGGTTGGAACTTACGGGATTTCTTATGCAAACCTTTTTGGCGACCACACAAGTATCAACGGATCATTTTACTCACAGTATGATGGAAAGTTTTGGAAACGATTATCACTTTCGCTTGGCGTAAGGGTTGAGTATTATAAGGTGGATTCAGCACAAACGGAATCCGGTTATTCGTTATTTTTCACAAAAGATACACTGAAGCTACCAGTTTGGCCTGTTTTCAGAGCAGGTCTAAACTATCAGGCTGCAAAATTTACTTTCCTGAGAGCATCTTTTGGTCAGGGCTATCGTTTTCCATCTATCGCTGAAAAATATATAAGTACAGATATTGGCGGATTGAGGATTTTCCCAAATCCTGATCTTGGAGCTGAACATGGATGGAGCGCCGAAGTTGGAATTAAACAGGGTGTAAAATTTCTGGGATGGAATGGATACATTGACGTTGCCGGCTTTTGGACTGAATATCTTAATATGATGGAATTTACATTTGGCATTTATGTCCCTAAAGATTCAACATTCGACATCAAATGGGTTGGATTCAAATCGCTTAATGTAGGACATGCCAGAATTAATGGTGTTGACGTCACATTTACAGGAGAAGGAAGGATTTGGAATGTTCCAACCTCAGTACTTATTGGTTATACATTTACAAACCCTGTTGATTTATCAACAGATACGATTACTAAAAGTACAAACAGTCCTGTTCTGAAATATAGATACTACCATTCACTTAAAGGCGCTATTGAAATGACTTTTGGCAGATTTAACGTCGGGGTAAGCGTTTTATATGCAAGCAAGATAATTAATATCGATAAAGCTTTTCTTGGACCGTTAATTCCATCAATTCCTAATACCGAGTTGCTTCCGGGATTTAAGGATTATTGGGAAAAATATAACAGAGGTGTTGCAATTGTAGATTTAAGAGTTGGTTTTGATATTACAGAATCCGCAAATATTGCAATTATTGGTAAAAATATTTTCAATACTGAATATTTATCAAGACCTGGAGCTGTTATGCCTCCAAGGAATGTTGCCGTACAGTGTTCTATTTCTTTCTAAGAATTTTTGGGCTATAATAAAAATATATTATTATGCCCGTTAGATTGGGGATTAGGACACACAACCAGATGTATTCCAATTGTACACAAACTTATTGAGAACAATTTTAATGTTTTTATTGCAGGCAATAATAATATCCAAAATATTGTTCTTAATGAAATTCCACAGGTAAAATTTATTTTCCTAAAAGGTTATAACATCTTTTACAGTAAAAGTTTACCCTTAAGCCTGGTTCTCATATTTCAGCTTCCAAAAATTATATTTAAAATTATACGTGAACACCAACAATTAAAGAAAATAATAAAAAAACATAATATTGAGGTTGTAATTTCAGATAATCGGTTCGGGTTATGGAATAATAATATTAAATGTGTGTATATAACACACCAGATAATGATAAAATGTCCGAAACGATTAATTGTTTTTGAAAAGGTTCTTTATAAAATTCATAACTGGTTTATAAGCAAATACTCTGAGTGCTGGATTCCTGATTTTAAAAATATGCCAAATCTCTCCGGTGATCTTTCACATAAATTTCCGCCGGAAAAAAAAACAATTTATATAGGACCACTATCTAGAGTTTCGGATACAATTAAAGATGAAAAAATAGATTTTGACGTTTTGTTTCTGCTTTCAGGACCTGAGCCGCAAAGAACAGTTTTCGAAAATATTATCATTAGAGACATCTTAAATACTAAACTAAAAATTGCAATTATAAGAGGAACAACCCGAAGTGATACAAAGTTGAATATTTCACCTCATTATATTATTAATTACGCTGATAATAAAGAGCTTGAGAATTTATTAAAAAGATCGAGACTAATTATTTCGCGTTCAGGATATTCAACAATAATGGATCTTGCATCATTTGGTAAAAATGCAGTTTTTGTTCCTACTCCTGGTCAAACAGAGCAAGAATACCTTGCTGAATATTTTTTTAAAAATGGCGTTTGTTATTATATGAGCCAGCATCAATTTTCAATTGAGAAGGCAGTTGCCGAAGCAGAAAACTTTTTAGGGTTGCGAGCTATTAATAATTATGATATTCTTACCGAAAGAATTTGTCTGCTCTGATTATCTTGTCACTTTTTATTATATTCGCAAAAAATTTCAGGTGCTAAGTTTTATCGAAAAATCTCTGATATTTAAATTTCTAAAATTCGGCGTTGTAGGCTTATCAGGCGTAGTTATCGACTTTGGGTTTACCTATCTTTTTAAAGAAGTAATAAAAATTCAGAAGTATGTTGCCAATGCAATTGGATTTACTTTGGCTGCAACAAGCAACTATATTCTGAACAGAATTTGGACATTTCAAAGTAATAATCCTGCAATCGCCTATGAATACATGGAGTTTCTGTTTATATCACTTATCGGACTTGGGATAAACACTATGGTACTTTTTTTATTAAACGGTCGTTTTAAGTACAATTTCTATGTTTCCAAACTTTTTGCTATTGCAGTAGTTACAATCTGGAACTTTTTTATGAATATGTATTTCACATTCAAATAGTAATATCAAAGGAATTTTTGATAGTTTGCTTCAATAAAGAAATCAATAATTTAATTACTCCGAATTTAAAATAAAATATCAGGACTTTATCAATTAGGATAAGTCTTGGTCATATCATCAGGAACAACAATAATATAGTCGGCGAGCAAAATATATTCATCCGACAGCTTGCTGATATCAGATTGTTCAACAGTGGCAATAGTAAGCACTGTCATATAAGGGTTTGATTTTTTCAGATACCACATAATTCCCTCAAAATAATCTGAATGATATGAACCATTAAAATGCAGGAATTTTTTCCCGGTTGTTAGATTTTTGGTAATAAAATAAGCCATAGTTGCATCTTTAATAGCCTGAGCTTTGGGAAGGTTTGGAGAAGCATGGTTCGCTCCCATTTGCATTTGCAGCATTTTTTTATAACAATTCAGTTCGGCATCATACTCAATCGGTAGTGGGGCAAAATACTGTTTTTCCTCAGCTGTCAACACTGAAAGCGTATCAAAACCTCCTTTATAAACCAGAGAAGCATATTTTCTTGGTGTATTTGTGGCAATAAAGCTCATATTGGTATTTCTGGCAAGCTCAACTAATGGTTTATAGTCAGTTTCATAATTCGGCCATAACCTAATATCTTTTTTAAATTCATCTTCTTTAAGTTCACCTTTAAGGTACTTGTTAAGTGCCTGCTGATTGTCGGCTTCAAACATTTCGGCGCCAAGAATAAGATTTTGCTTTTCAGTTTTATACAAATCTTTTGTGAGTTGAAGTTCAAGCCAGTGAGAAACCGGATTATTATGCAACTCGCCAAAAAGAATAACATCACATGCAAGGGCATCTTTAAGTAAAGATTTGTATGTGGATTTTTTTCCCTTAACATTAAAAATTTGGTAGGCCGGTTTATCTGTTGTCATACCTGCCAGCAAAATAAATAAAGCCAGAATCGCTAATTTGAATTTCATAGAAATAATTTTAAGATTCGCTAAATTAATAATTAATTCTTTTTGTTATAAATAAATATAAAAAAAGAACTAAAAAAAGCATAAAAAGTAGCGCCTGCTTGAGTTTCTAATGTATCTTCGGTAAGCATGGCTATTGTAATCAGCAACAGGAATGTTACAAAATAGATATTTTTATAACAATGATTTATGTATGGTGGATAAAAAACAGATATAATAAAAATCAGAAATCCTATAATTCCAAAGGTCAGTAAAATTGACAAATATTGATTGTGACAATGCAGTAAGCTGTTTTTAAGCAAAGAGTTTTTTTCTACAAGTTCATCATTTAAAGCTTTTTCCGGATCTCCGGTTCCGACACCAATAATCAAATTATTATTAATTGCTGAAACTGCAGTTTTCCAAAGTTCAACCCGTTGACTGAAAGAGTGATTTCTCGGGTCATTCCATCTGGCATAGTCCTGCAATTCCCAAATGGTTGATTTTATTCTGTTTCTTAAGCCATTATCATTAAAATAATCGATATTCGCCATCCCATTTTCGATTGCTTTAATTTCTTTATCCGACAATGACATTACTCCTTCATAATCCTTTTTTAAACCCTTTGAAGTCATAAATCGAATCAATGTAAATTTGACAGGTTGTTTTTTATTATCAAGACTGTCGAATTTAATTACACTCCTTTTATTCCAGGCTAATTTCAATTCCGGATAACATACATAAAGCCATAAATAATGACCATTTTCTGTCTGTGGATTTGCAATATAGTGCTCATATTCAGAGCCCATTTTTGTATATTTTTCCAACTTTGAAAAATCAATCTTTTCCTTGTAATTCAGCTCTTTTACTATTTCATTCAGATAAAAGTAAAGAAAAAGAACAGACACCATCAAAATAACAAAAACTGATATTTTTAGAAGAATGTTTTTATGGCTTATTAAAAAATAAATAAATAATATCAAGGAAATAATTACAAGAACTCCAACCCCTGTCATTGATTTAATTAAAAACAAAAACAAAAGAAACCATGCAGCCAATAATATGAATAATACCTTTGAATAGACCGAAAATTTTTCATAAACTGCATAATAAATAAGTATGAAAAATGCCAAACAAATATTGAGGGAAAACAAAATATGAGAAATAAAAATTGATGCATTCCTGATATCATCAGGTTTTTCGAATATTACAATATATGTACTTATCAATGTTCCGACAAAAACAGAGAGAATATAGGCAATTATGAGTGCGCGTATTTGTTTGCCCGAAAGACTACTGCTTGTAACAGCAATAAAAGGTATAACAAATAATGGGAGTTTAATCCGGATATCATTAATGGCATAATTAAAATCATGGCTGTACAAAAGCCCTAAAATATGAATTACAAACAAAGAGATGTAAACCAAAAATGCTTTATTGGTAAATGCTTTTTTAAACCTGTTTTTAAAATCAAACTCAAAAAACCAATTGCCAATCATAAAAAGCTGGGCCACACTCATAAAGTATTTTGACAATGGTAGTGAGCAAACCATTATTAACAGTCCGAAAAAATATAAATAATTGTGATATTCCTTTTTTAATAAGGACATTGGTGGGATAAAAGTATAAGTTTTTACTATTTACGCTTTATATCAGATTTTTTATAAGTTCCATTAAGGATTGACTTGTAAAAAGTTAAATCATTTAAAATTTCAATTGCCTTTTTCACTTCAATGTCATCAGTAAGAGAAGCTTCAATTCTACCTTTCTGATAGAAATAAGTTTGGGCAATATATGCTTTCAGAATAGTTTTTATTTCATCTTTGAACTTTATCAGGTCTTCATTTTTATCATGCATCATTTTAGATTTCAAAGCATCGTACTCAATTTTAATTGCATCAAAATATTTTTCTTTTTCTGCATTTTGCTTTAACTCATTAAGCGCTTTTTCGCTCTGAGTTGTATAATCATAATTTTTTCCCTGAAGAAATTTAATAAACTGATTGTATATTTCATCACTGACTACGAAATCTTTTGGTCTTGCAATACTTGTATTTTCACGAAAGTATTTAACTGCAAAGTCAAAAAATAAATATTTTGAAGCAAGAGCTGCCGAAATATTGCTTATTACTGGAGGTTCAATTAAAATATCCGGTTCAATTCCAGAACCCTCATACACAACTCTACCATTAAGAGTTTTAAATGGTTTTAGCAAAGAATCAGGAATTTTTGTTGCATTTCCATCTTCATATTTGTTGGCATAATCAAGAGCCTGAATACATCTTCCGCTTGGAAGATAATA
>CAZELC010000053.1:0-12513 GCA_964512865.1 uncultured Bacteroidales bacterium | reverse complement strand
TGTCGCTCAATTTCTGGCCAAAATTCAAAATTAACTACCCCACAAGTATAAAGGGGCAAATGTACATTCCCAGTATAAATAAGTTCCTTTACATCTGTTGTATTTTAGTAATACTTTTTTTCCAGAAGTCGGCAAATATGGAAGCAGCATACGGACTGACAATAAATATCACGATGCTAATGACAACTATTCTTCTGGCATTTTACCTTTATTTTAAAAAAATATCGTCAATTTTTATTATCTTTTTCATTTCTATTTATCTGGGAATTGAAGGATCATTTCTTGTGGCAAACCTAAATAAATTTGCCCATGGCGGTTGGGTAACTTTTCTGATTGCCGGCGGATTGTTTTTTATAATGTATATTTGGTTTAAAGGCAGAAGCATTAAAAACAGGTTTATTGAATTTGTCAGGATTGACAACTATTTTGATATTCTTAAAGATGTTAAAGAAGATAAAACCATGGAGAAGTATGCAACAAATCTGGTATATTTAACAAAAGCCGACAGAGCCAACGAAGTAGAATCAAAAATCATATATTCAATAATAAACAAGCATCCTAAACGTGCTGACCTTTATTGGCTAATTCACATAGATATACTTGACGAGCCTAACACAAAGGAATACAAAATAGTTGAGCTTATACCTGGTGCACTTATCAGAATTGACTTCAGGCTTGGTTTTAAAGTTCAGCCGCGTGTTAATTTATATTTCAAGCAAGTTATTGATGATATTATCAAAAACAAAGAAATAGACCTGATTTCGAAATACCCATCTTTACGTAAACACAAGATTCAGGCAGATTTCAGGTTTGTAATTATTGACAGGATCCAAAATTATGATTTCGATTTTGCTCCTTTCGAACAATTAATTATGGATATTTATACTATTATTAAAAAGCTTGGGATTTCTGAAGTAAAAGCTTATGGTTTAGATACAAGCAATGTAATGATTGAAAAAGTGCCTTTTTCAAGTCCTTATATCGAAAAGCAAAGAATAAAAAGGGTTTTCTAAATTTTCATTGATTTGAGAATTTCTTTTCATAAAACTCATTATTATCAGGTGCAAATTAAGAATAACACTTATTAAAAAATAATCAAATTCTGTTATTTATATTTGATTTTTGCTTTACTTTGGCGGTTTTTCAACAACGCAACATGTCTTCTGCTATAATCAATAATCGAAAACACAACCTTAATAAGCTTAGTATTACCGGTTTAATAATTACCCTTGGAATTGTTTATGGCGACATTGGAACTTCTCCATTATATGTTCTCAAGGCAATAGTTTCAAATTCGAATCACATTACTCACGAATTGATTTTTGGAGCAATCTCTTGCATTTTTTGGACACTTACATTGCAGACCACGATTAAGTATGTTATTGTAACTTTAAGGGCAGACAATAAAGGAGAAGGTGGAATTTTTGCACTTTATGCCCTTATCAGAAAAAAGGCAAAATGGGTATTCATCTTTGCTATAATCGGTGGATCAACATTATTGGCAGATGGTGTAATTACGCCGGCTATCACGGTTGTTTCTTCAATTGAAGGTTTGACACTTGTAAATTCAAATATTCCCATCCTTCCAATTGTTCTGATAATTATAACGATGGTTTTTATTATTCAACAATTCGGGGCAAGCGTTATTGGAAAGTCTTTTGGTCCGATAATGTTAGTTTGGTTTTCGATGCTTGGCATTCTTGGTTCGGTTCAGATTATTGAATATCCTCAAATTTTTGCAGCATTAAATCCATACTATGCTTATGAGCTTTTATTGCATTATCCTAATGGGTTTTTCCTCTTAGGAGCGGTTTTTTTATGTACAACAGGTGCAGAGGCACTATATTCAGATTTGGGTCATTGCGGGATAAAAAATATTAGAGCAACATGGGTCTTTGTTAAAACAACACTTGTGCTAAACTACCTTGGTCAAGGCGCATGGCTGATGATGCACCAGAATGCAAACACTCAGGATATAAATCCATTTTTTTCGTTAATGCCAAATTGGTTTTTAATGTTTGGGATATTTATAGCAACTGCTGCTGCGGTAATAGCAAGTCAGGCATTAATAAGCGGTTCTTTCTCCATTATTAACGAAGCTATTCTTCTTAATTTTTGGCCGAAATTAAAAATCAAGTATCCAACTTCAATAAAAGGTCAGATGTTTATTCCGGGAATCAATAAATTTCTTTGGTTGTGCTGTATGCTTGTAATCCTCTTTTTTCAGAAATCTTCAAATATGGAAGCTGCTTATGGATTATCTATTACCATTACAATGCTCATGACTACTATTTTATTAGCTTTCTATCTCCATATTAAAAAAATATCAACCGCTTTTATTTTAATATTTATATCCACATATCTGATAATTGAAAGCTCATTTCTTATTGCTAACTTAATTAAGTTTATCCATGGTGGATGGGTTACAATATTAATTGCGGGAATTTTGTTTTTTATTATGTATATCTGGTACAGAGGAAGAAAAATCAAAAACAGATTTATCGAATTTGTAAGAGTGGATAACTATTTTGACATTTTAAAAGATGTAAAAGATGATAAGAGCATGGAAAAGTTTGCGACCAACCTGGTATATCTGACTAAAGCAGACAGAGCAAACGAAGTGGAATCCAAAATTATTTACTCAATAATAAACAAACATCCGAAAAGAGCTGATCTTTATTGGCTGATTCATATTGACATTATGGATGAGCCAAACACAAAAGAGTATAAGATTGTTGAGCTTATTCCCGAAACTTTAGTAAGAATTGATTTCAGGCTGGGCTTTAAAGTTCAACCGCGTATCAACTTATATTTCAAGCAGGTTATTGAAGATATTATCAAAAACAAAGAAATTGACCTTATTTCAAAATATCCTTCTTTGAGAAAACATAAAATACAGGCCGATTTCAGGTTTGTTATAATTGACAGAATACAAAACTATGATTTTGACTTTGCTCCTTTCGAGCAGTTTATTATGGACATTTACTCTGTAATCAAAAATATAGGTATTACCGAGGTGCCTTCATACGGACTTGATACAAGTAATATAATAATCGAGAAGGTTCCATTTTCAAGTCCATACCTGGATAAACAGAAGATTAAGCGGGTATTTTAAATTATCATTATTCATTACAACAATCTTCCTGTAAAATACGTTTACTATTAACAATTGTCTGTTCAAAAATTAAACATTAAAAGAATAGCCGAACATCTGTTTATATATACTTTTATCAGGTTATAAAAGAAATTTTTAATAAATTAATACAAACAACATGTTAGGGATTTTATTGCAAATAACTCAAACAAACCAAGTAGTACAGGACACCGTTGCAAAGGTTGCTCAACAGGTACCGAAAGAAACAACATTATCACTTTGGGATTTGATAGTTAAAGGCGGTGTAATTATGATTCCAATATTCATCTGCTCTCTTCTCGCAGTTTACTTTTTTATTGAAAGATTCATTGCACTAAGAAAAGCAGGTAAATCAGATGCAAGTTTTATGAATAATATCCGTACACTCGTTTTGGATATGAAACTAGATGCCGCTAAAGAAACATGTAAAGCAACTAATACCCCTGTTTCAAGAATGGTAGAAAAAGGTCTTGCCCGAATTGGCAAACCTATTGGTGAAATTGAAAGGTCGATTGAAAGTGTTGGAAAATATGAAATATCAAAACTTGAGCGAAATCTTAAGATATTAGGTATTGTAGCCGGTATTGCACCAATGCTTGGGTTTATAGGTACAATAATGGGTGTAATTAAAATATTTTATAATATTTCTTTAAGCGATAATATGAGCATTGGAAATATTGCCGGTGGTCTATATGAAAAGATGATTACAAGTGCGTCAGGTTTGATTGTAGGTGTCCTTGCTTATGTTGGTTATCACTATCTTCTGATTTTACTTGATAAGGTTGTGTTCAAGATGGAAGATGCAGGGATAGAATTTATGGATTTCTTACAAAAAGAAGCATAATATGAATTTAAGAAAATCAAAAAACTATACCGCAGAAGTATATACCGGTTCGATGAACGATATTATGTTCTTCCTGCTCTTGTTTTTTCTTATTGTTTCCACAATGGCAAACCCAAATGTGATAAAGCTTATGCTTCCAAAAGCTACTACTTCGCAGGCAATGAATGTTAAGCAATTATCTCTGTCAGTTACTGCCGAAAAAAAATATTACCTTGATGATAAAGAAGTTAGTTTTGCAAACCTTGAAAATGAAATTTCGGCTGCCATTCGAAACATAAAAGAACCTACCATCGTATTAAGAGTAGATAACACGCTTACTGTTCAGGATCTTGTTGATGTGTTAACGGTTGGTAATAATATGAAAGTAAAAATGGTGCTTGCAACAAAATCTCAACAAAAATGACAACTGCTGAATACCAGAATACAAACAGACCACTTGCACTTGTGCTGACTCTTTTAGTACATGGGTTGCTTATTCTGTTATTCATTTTTATGATTTTCCGCACCCCTATTCCTCCCTATCCGGAAGTCGGCGGTGGCGGAGGACTGGAAGTGAATTTTGGCAATACTAATTTCGGTTCCGGTAATAATAACTCTGAAGAGTTAATTGCATTAAACACAAAAGATATAAGTCAAAGTTCAGACAATAATGATTATATCACTCAGGAATCAGAAGATAATCCTGCAATGAATGTTAAAAAGGATAATAAAAAAAAGAATATAACTGAAAACAAAATTAAAATCAACGACCCGGTGGTTAATCCCAATGCATTGTATCCGAAAAAGAAAAGTGGTGACGGAACAAGCGATAAAAATGGAAATCAGGGTAAAGAAAACGGAGATAAAAATTCAACCAGTTACACAGGAGATGGTGGATCGGGAGGAGGAACAGGTGGTGGTCACGGACCAGGTGATGGACCGGGAGACGGACCTGGTAAAGGACCGGGAAAAGGTGGCGGAATTTCATATAAACTCGATAACAGGCAAGTAAAATCAATCCCTAAACCAAATTATAACTCTAAAGATGAAGGTATTGTGGTAGTTGATATTTGGGTAGATAAAAAGGGCAATGTAACAAAAGCTATTGCCGGAGCGAGAGGAACGACAACAACAAATAATTCCTTATGGAAACTTGCCGTTGATGCAGCAAAAAGAGCAAAGTTCGACGTTAAAGCAGATGCCCCTGAAGAGCAGAAAGGACAAATCACCTATAATTTTATTAACCTGAATTGAGAACCTACAAAGAAGCTCTTGACTATATGTTCAGCCAACTGCCAATGTTTCAAAGAGTTGGCGCTGCGGCTTATAAAGCAAATCTGAACAACACTATTGCAATTTGCAATATTCTTCAAAATCCGCAGCTTAAATTTAAAAGCATTCATATTGCCGGTACTAACGGTAAAGGCTCCGTTTCGCACTTAATTGCATCTATATTGATGGAAGCAGGTTATAAAACTGCATTATATACTTCGCCGCACTTAAGTGATTTCAGAGAAAGGATTAAAATTAACGGGGAGATGATTCCTGAAAATTATATTGTCGATTTTGTCGAAAAATATAAAAATGATTTTGATAAGATTGAACCTTCATTTTTTGAGATGACATTTGGTATGGCAATGAAGTATTTTTCGGAGAGCAGTATTGACTTTGCTGTTATTGAAACTGGTATGGGCGGAAGGCTTGATTCAACAAATGTTGTAGACCCTCTGCTCACTGTTATTACAAATATAAGTTTAGACCATACTGCATTTCTTGGAGATACTCTTGAAAATATTGCAATTGAAAAAGCAGGAATTTTCAAGCAGGGTGTACCAATTGTTGTTGGTCAAACAAGTAAAATCACAAAAAAAATATTTGTCGAAAAAGCTAAAGAAAAAAAATCGGCAATACACTTTGCAGATAAAAAGTATATTTCGAAAAATATCTCATTACAAACTCGTCCTGACAATAAATTAAAATGTAATATTTTTAACTGTAACACATTATTTTTAAAAGATATATGCTCTCCCCTTTCCGGATACTATCAGTTAAAGAACTTTATGACTGTAATTCAGGCTGTTGACATCCTACAGGATTCAGGTTTAAGAATCACAAGTAAAAACATTCATAAAGGATTTGAAAATGTTATTTCCAACACAGGTTTAAAAGGCAGGTGGCAGATTCTTAACAAAAAGCCTCTTACTATATGCGATGTAGGACATAATGAAGACGGGATAAAACAGGTTCTTAAACAAATCAGGATGACACCACATAAGAAGCTTCATTTTGTAATCGGGATGGTTAATGATAAAGATCATTCAAAAATTCTCAGTATGCTACCAAAGAGAGCATTATATTATTTCTGCAGCCCTAATATCCCGAGAGGTCTTGATAAGAATATTCTAATGATGGAAGCACTGAATCACAATTTAAAAGGTTCGTCTTACAATTCAGTTAAAGAAGCATATTTGGCTGCTAATAGAAATGCTGACAAGGAAGATCTTATATTTATTGGAGGCAGCACTTTCGTGGTTGCTGAGGTAGTATAAAAATCAGTGCGGGATTTTCAGAAATATTTCTGAAAATTCCGCACTGATTAATTTTGAATATTAATCTTTTACTATCTTAAAGATTTTAACTCCATTTTCAAGTTCAACTTTAAGCATATAAACTCCCATCGGCAGACCTGCAGTTTTCAGAGTTTCCTCGTTTTTGTCATTAATTGCTTGCGAAAGCAATAATTTTCCATCAAGGCTATATAATTTAATCACAGCATTAACAGAATTTTCAAAACGAATTTCTATATCATCATAGAACGGGTTAGGATATACAACAATTTTATTATTGTCAAATTCCTCAACTCCTGCGCATGTACTTACTGTAAGAGTTGCATTATCTGATGTTTTCAAACAGTTATCTTGCCTGACAATGCATCTGTATTTATATCCATTATTAGAAATAATAACATTATGAACATGAAGAACATTTGAATTCCATCCCGCATATACAGGGGTTGAACCTGCAGCGGTAATATTTGCCCAAGATGCTCCAGTATTTACCTGCCATTGATAAATTACACCACTTCCGGAAACGCTGACTGTAAATGTAGTATCGTGTGCAACGCAAATAAGTGCATTAGAAGGATGTGATGTTATTGAAGGTAATGCTCTTACTTTTAAAATAGCACTTGTAGATGTAACTGCCGGTAAACAAGTTCCGCTAATAACACAACGATATAAGTAACCATCATTTGTTACAATAACATTATTTACACTTAATAATGAGGTGTTCCAGTTTGCATAAACCGGATTTGTTCCTGCAGCAGTTATGTCATTCCATGTTGAACCACCATTTGTGCTTACCTGCCATTTAAATTGGTTGGCATCGTTTGCAGCAACTGAAAACGAAGTACTTTCACCATCGCACAGTGTATCGTTCAATGGATTTAATGTAATTGACGGTGAAAGATTAACATGAATTGAAGCCTCATAAGAAGTGTCAGCAGGACAGCTGCCATTAATTACGACAACTCTGTATTTCCAAACACCAGAAATATTCATAGGTCCAGAATTTATGCTATTGCTGTTTTGATGCCCAATACCGAAATATGAACCACCATTTTGCTGAAGTATCCAGTGATCAACCATTCCGACATTACTATTCAAAGAAATAGCCGTTGAGTCACCTAAGCATACATTTGTCGCTCCCGGTACCACATAACCACCAACTGATAATGCATCTATTTTCACTCTGGCGATCACAGAATAAGCTGTAGGACAAATACCATTTTGAATAGCTGCCCTGAATTCCCATATACCAGGTGTATTTAATGCACCCGAATTAATTGATATTGAACCAGCTTGTCCAATATTACTCCATCCACTACCATTTAAACGGCTTTCCCAACCGAAAATAGTTCCGACATAACCCGAGAGATTAATATCTGTTGCACCTCCAATACATAGAACTGTGTCAACCGCCGAAGCAATACCTGCAACAGTAGTATTATTTATCACAACAGCAATATCATCAGTAACAGCATTTATGCAACCATATCCATTTTGTCCAACAATACAATGGAAATAAGTCAGTTGATTTAATGGATCGGTTGTAAATGTTTGGTTATTAGCTCCTGTTATATCATTCCATACAGAACCATCTAATGAATACTGCCACTGATAATTGTATGATCCGGTTCCTCCGGTAGCATTCGTTAACATTGTATGAGTTCCTCCACTGCAAATTGTATCGCCCAATGGCTGCAAAGTAATTGATGTATTAGTTATAACTGTCCACATTGCAGTATTATATTGCGAAGCAGAGCATCCGCTTCCTGTAGCATTTCTCATTGTTCTTATTCTTATTATATCACTTCCCGATAATGAAAGTGATATAATATCATTACCCGTTGTATATAATGACCAGTTAGCGCCACCATCAGTAGAGTACTCATAAGTATCTGTTATCGTGCCAGTGCCACCTGAACCTCCTGTAAATGTAGCGTTAATAACCTGTCCCTGGCAAATTGTACTGTTATCTGGTACGTTTGGAACAATTGTCTGAGCCACAGGATTTTCAACAACATTCCATTCAGCAGTAGTATATCCTGATGAAGAGCATCCATATCCAGTTGCAGTTCTATGGGTTCTGATAATAACAATACTATTACCTGCCAATCCATTAGTGGAAATATCATTGGTCGGTGTATAAGAAGACCACGTTGAACCTCCATCAATACTATATTCATACTCATCAGTAACTGTACCTGTACCTCCGGAGCCACCACTAAATGAAGCATTTAATATTTGTCCCTGGCATACCGTTTCACCGGTTGGGATATTTGAATTTATTGTCTGCGCAACTAAGCCAGGAACAACTGTCCATGACATTGTGTTATAACCAGAGTCATTACAGCCACTTCCTGTAGCAGTTCTTTTCGTCCTGATTTGTATTATACTGCTTCCTATTATTGATGTTGTAGAAATGTCAGTACCAGCAGTATAAGATAACCACGTTGCGCCACCATCAATTGAATACTCATAAACATCTGTGATAGTGCCGGCACCTCCGGAACCACCTGTAAATGTAGCATTAATAGCTTGTCCCTGACAAATTTCCGTACCGTCAGGTACATTTGGACTTATTGTCTGAGCAACAGGACCTGTCACAACAGACCACTGTGAAGTATTATAACCTGAAGCATCGCAAGCACTTCCCGTTGCTGTACGATGTGTTCTAATCAGGACGATATCAGTGCCGGAAAGTAAATCTGTAGCAATATCACTACCCGGAAGATATGATGACCAGTTCGCACCACCATCAATAGAAAACTCATAAATGTCGGTAATTGTGCCTGTTCCTCCTGAACCGCCACTGAATGTTGCATTAATAACTTGTCCCTGACATATAGTTTCCCCCGAAGGTAAATTAGGAACAATATCTTGTGCTATCGGGTCTGGTACAACAGTCCATTTATCAAGATGGTATGGTGAATTACCGCATCCGCTGCCTGAAGCATTTCTACTTGTTCTTATCTGCACTATATCCATTCCAGTGATTCCTACTGTTGAAATATCACTTCCGCTGGTATAAGTGCTCCAAGTATTACCGCCATCAACAGAAAACTCATGATTATCGGTAATTGTACCCGTTCCACCTGAACCTCCGCTAAATGTTGCATTAATTAACTGACCTTCGCAGACAACAGATCCATCTATTAAATTTGGATTTATTGTCTGAGCAGTAGTTTGAGGAACGACCGTCCAAGTAGCCGAATTAAATGGAGATGCATCACAACCGGCTCCGGTTGCAGTACGATTCGTTCTTATCCTAATAATGTCAGATCCCTGCAACCCTGTTGAGGAAATATTTGCACCCGGAGAATATGATTGCCAATTTAATCCACTGTTAATAGAATACTCATAAACATCCGCAACGGTTCCTGCTCCTCCTGAACCACCTGTAAAAGTAGCAGTTATGTCTTGTCCTTCACAAATCTCTGATCCTGATGGAATATTTGGGTTAATTAACTGGGCTATTGGTGACTGATAAACAGACCACATTAATGTATTATATGAAGAACTTGTGCATCCACTTCCTGTTGCAGTTCTATGTGTCCTAATCTGGATAATATCTGTTCCTGTTGAAGGAGCTGATATTGAATTTCCCGGAGTATAAGTGTTCCAACTTGCTCCTGCATCTGTAGAAAACTCATAAACATCACTAATTGTCCCTGTTCCGCCTGAGCCACCGCTAAATGTAGCAGACAATGAGGTACCAAAGCAAATATCACCTGCAGCAATATTGGGGTTTATAATTTGAGCTACAGGAGCCGCTACTACTGACCAAATTACTGAATTATATGAAGATGGATTACAGTCAGGACCGCTAGCAGTACGATTCGTTCTTATCTGAATCATATTGGTGCCAACGTGTCCGTTAGAAGAGATATTTGTTCCCGGAAGGTATGTGAGCCAGCTATTTCCACCATCAACACTATATTCATAAACATCAGAAATTGTTCCTGCTCCTCCTGAGCCACCAGAAAATGTTGCATTTAAATCCTGGCCTTCGCAAACTGTTCCTGCCGGTAGGTTTGGGTTAACTGTTTGTGCAACAGGATCAGGTGCAACAGACCAGGCAGCTGAATTTACATCTGTTGTACAGCCTGTGCCGGTTGCAGTCCGCATTGAACGAATATATAATTGTGAAATACCGGTTGTTGCAAGATTGTTTCCGGGAGTATACGTTAACCAACTGCTGCCACCATCATTACTATACTCATAAACATCAGATACAGTTCCACTTCCCCCTGAGCCACCAGAGAAAGAAGCATATATTAATTGTCCCTGACATAATTCAGTTCCAGAAGGAATATTAGGTAAAATATCCGGAGCATCTGGAAGCGAATTTGAATTTATTGTAATACTTAAACAGCCTAAACTTAAATTTGAACATGCAGTATTACGAGTTTTAGCGTAGTAAGTCGTGGTTATTGACGGTGACACACTAATTGACAAGCCTGTTCCAATAGGTGTTCCACCGCAACTACCAGAATACCAGGCAATATCATTACCATTTGTTCCTGGTGTAGCTGACAAAGTTGTCGCCGTACCGGCGCAAACATTTAAGTTTGTTGCGCTTATTGTTGTAGGTAGTCCTAAAGGATAATCAATTACATTGAGATTGAAATTTCCATATACTGTTGAATAATAACTACCTACAGATATCCTATATACCTCACCGGCATTCGAACACCATGAAACATTAGATTGAGTGCTGCAATAATCATCATTACAAGCTACTTCAGTTAAAGCACCGCAATTACCCGTATAAATATGAATCTCAGTATCAAAATTCGTACTTCCATCACATAGATTGGCTTCCATTTTATTCCCCGTTCCTGTTACCCAGAACCAGACATTATTATAATGAGTCCCGCAAGAAGAACTTGCCGTATTATTATCAGATGTTGCACACCAATTACTAAGAATACCACTGGTATACGGTAAACTTCCAATAGCCGTAGCATTCGCACAATCGTCATTTGGTACTACTGCAGAATGAACAATTATTGAAGATTCGGTTGAATAAACTGTAATTCCGCATTTAACAAGAACAGCCCTGAAAGAGTATGTTCCTACAAGAGTCAATGCACCAGTATTTATGGAAGTTGCGCCTGGGTTTCCAATATCTGTCCATACAGAGCTACCAGGATCAAGTCTTTCCCATCTTACGATATTCCCATATTGACCAGTAAGATTAATTGTTGTGGAGTTATTTTGGCAAAATTCACTGCTTACTGCCGAAGACGTTCCACCAATTGGTGAAGGGCAACTAACACATCTCCATAATGTTGTAGTGCTTACCGTATTAGTCTCGCAATTAGGTCCTGTAATAAAAAATCTTACAATCTGATCAGATGGAGCAGTCCAATTTACTTTTGCCTGAGTGCCACAATAATTATCATTGCTTGTGTAAAGAGTTGTGCCTGCCTGATTCCATAAAGATATTTTGGAATCCCAAAGACATGAACCACCTAAAGTACAGTTTCCATCAGCCTGACATGTTGTCCATTCGTAAACGGCATCTTGTTCAACCTGATAATAACTATATTCGCCGCCCCATTGTATAGATGAAATAACCTGCCATGAACTGCTAGTTGTTGATGCTGTTCCCGAAGGATAATTCGAATTGAAATTCATGCATGGAGCATTGGAAATGGTTAAGCTAACCCCTGAAACGCCATATCCACTATAGCAACTATTCGAAAAATCTGAGTAAAATCTTACAGTTAAAGAACCATCAGTCGCAGTAGATATGGTTGTCGGAATTGAGGACGACCCGCTACCGCTGAACAATAATGTTCCTCCTGTTCCTGCTCCATTATAAATATAAATATAATCAAAGCTACTCTCAGTATCATAAGTTCCTGTCAACTGAACTTTAGAAGCACTGTTTGCAGGATAGATTATTGTGTAACCATCCTGAGAATCATCATAACAACCTGTATATAAATATCGTTTTTAAGTGCTTCGAGAATCTCTTTTGAAGGCTC
>CAZELC010000052.1:0-12589 GCA_964512865.1 uncultured Bacteroidales bacterium | reverse complement strand
GACGGGCAAACACCACACGAGTCGGTGGCCGAGCGATTACTGCACGAAATAAATTGTGCATAAGCAATGGCCATCGCCAGCTTCCCGGTTCCCGACGGCCCCGCAAACATCAGTGCGTGACTGACACGTTCATCATGAACCGATTGGATCAGCCGCCTTTTAATACCTTCCTGTCCTATAACATTTCTGAAAAACATGAGGCCAAAAATAGCGTTTTAAAAACTGAAATTACAAGCTGCAGAAAACAAAAACGAAGAGATAGAATGGGAAAAAGAGATTGATGGAGATTGGATATGAAATTACTGCCAACTGAAAACTGCCGACTGCTCCGCGAACCTCTGTGAAATTTATTTATTCCTAAAATGCCGGTTGTACTCTTTTTTTTTCACGCCTGACTGACCAGTAGACAGGGAAACATCTATCGACAAATTTATTGCTAAGCAATAATATAGTTGTCTGGAGTAAGATTATTTGAAGGGTTGCTGGGCTTCGACACTGCACTTTCAGTGCAGGCTCTGCCTGACCGAAGCTTTCCGTCACACTGTGCATTCACCTCCGCCAGTTGGCGGAAGCACAATCTGACCGCACACAATGTACATAATTTTCAAAAACTATTATAACACAATAAAAACCTATAGTCTCTCTTCCACAACAGAAATTATTTCAAAAAATAACCTTTGATTTTACAAACCAAATTGTTATATTTGTTCTTACTACGTGATTGCTTGATGATAATCTCTCCTTCTCCCTGCATTATTTAATTAAATAAACCATTATGAATTACAAACTTAAAGACCTTATTGATTCAGGTAAATTTCAGGAATTACTTAACAGTCTTACTGAAGAATTCGCATTTGCTGTATCTATTATCGACATTGAAGGTACAGTGCTTGCAGCTTCAGGATGGACAAAATTCTGCACCAAATATCACCACTCAAACCTCGAATCATACTCAAAATGCAAAAGCAATTACATAAAAACAATAGAATACACAAGCAATGAAATAGATAAAAACATAAGAATCTGCCCTCATGGACTTACCGAATTTTCAGTACCGATTGTTATTGACGGAACAGTGCTTGGCGCTGTATTTATAGGACAAATTCTCACACAAGAACCGGATATTAAAAAGTTTACACAGCAAGCAAGAAAATATTTCTTTGATGAAAAATATTATATAGAAGCAGTTCAATCAATTCCTGTAATATCTGAAAAAAGTCTAAAAAACAGACTTACCTTCATAAAAGAGCTGGGAGAAATAATTGCTGAGAGCGGATTAAAACGATTAAAAGAAATTGAGCAGGCGGCAATAATAAAACAAAACGAAGAAAAGTTCCGCGCTGCTTTCAAAAATAATCCATCTCCGATGGCATTGTCTGATTTATCAACCGGCAAGTATTACGAAATCAATAACGCTTTCGTTAAACTATTTGGCTACGAAGAAAACGAAGTTATTGGCAGGACTACTTTTGAAATTGGGCTTATGGATGAGTCATCCAACAGAAAGGGATATACTGACCATATAAAAAAATATGGCTTTATTAATGATTATGAAGTAAATGTAAAAAGCAAAAACAATAAACTTATTACAGGCATATTTTCAGGCGATATTATTGAACTAAATGGAGAGAAAACTTTGCTGATTACGATGGTAGATATCACCCAAAGAAAACTTATGGAAAATGCCATTAAAGATAGTGAAGAAAAATACCGAAAGATATTCAATAATGCTATTGAAGGAATATACCAATCAACACCTGAAGGAAAATACATTAGCGTAAATCCTGCTTTTGCAAAAATGTTAGGATATGAATCACCTGATGAAATTATTAATAATGTAAATAATATTGGAGAACAACTTTATGCCGATCCGGAGCGGAGAAAAAGACTTGTTGATTTACTTTATAAAGATGGGGAAGTAAAAAACTTCGAAATTACCGGTTTCAGAAAAGACAAAAAAACAATTACAATATCGATAAATTGCCATGCCTTGTATGATGATTCAGGTAGAATAATAATGCTTGAAGGCACTTGCGAAGATATTACAGAGCAAAAAAAATATCTTAATGCCATTGAAGAAAGTGAGAAAAAATACAGATTAATTGCCAACTATTCCACTGATATTATTTGCAGATTAAAACCTGATGGCACATGCCTGTATTTTTCTCCTTCCATCGAAACAGTTTTGGGATATGAACCTGATGAACTTATTGGCTGTAATCCTTATGAACTACTTTACCCCGATGACATTGAAAATGTAAAAAAAATCCATGAAGAAATTCTAAAAAATGAAAGAAATATTTCTTTTGATTGTAGGCTTAAACACAAAAAAGGTCATTATGTTTGGGTTGAGGTAACAAGTAACTGCATCATTGACAGTATAACGAATGAAATTATTGAAGTGCAAGTTTCTACCAGAGATATTTCGAGCAAGAAAGCAACGGAAATATTACTTAAAGAAAAAGAAGAAAAGCTGAGAATCGAAGTCAAAAAATGGAACACTACTTTTGATTCAATATCTGATAATATATGTTTATTGGATATTGAAGGAAATGTTTTGCAGTTCAACAAATCAATGAAAGAGACTTTAGGAAAGAATGATGATGAAATTATTGGTCACAAATGTCATGAGCTTTTGCATAAACTTGACAGAAGACACGAAAATTGTCCATTTGATGAAATGATTAAGTCAAAAAATTCTACCAAATCAGAATTGCATCTTGGAAATAAGCACTTCGCTGTTTCTGCAGATCCGGTTTTTGACCAAAACGGTGAAATCATTTCTGCTGTACATACATTAAGAGATATCAGCAAAGAAAAAGAAAGTGAACAATTAATAATAGAAAGCGAAGAAAAATTCAGGCTTATATTCGAACATAGTCCAATAGGAGTTGTTTTAGTCGGCCCTGATATGAAGTTCATAAAAGCAAATGAAAAATTTTGCAGTTTTATTGGTTATTCCGAGCAAGAATTGCAGAGTTTAACTGTTAAAGAAATCACACCCGATGATTTCTTCAAATCCGATTTCGATAATCTTAATAAGCTTAAAAATGGAGAAATAAGCCAGTACAAAACAGAAAAAAAATACATAACTAAAAATGGAAGTGAGAAATGGGGGGCAATATCAATTACTAAAATGAATAAACATGATAAAAGTTTTGCTTATTTTATTGCAACTATTGAAGATATTTCATTCAGAATAAATGCTGAAGCTGAAATCAGGCATCTCTCCTCTTTCCCTGAACTTAACCCTTTACCCGTTATTGAAATAGGGCTCGACAAAAGCGTTATCTTTTACAATGATGCTGTAAGCAAAGCGCTTAATGATGCCGAAACAGATGATATTAAAGTGTTTTTCCCATCAAATATTGATAAAATAATTTCACTTGCGACCAAATATGTTAATGAACCATTTGTAAGTGAAATAAATGTAGGAGGAAGAATTTACAGCCAGTCGGTGCATTATACTGATGAATTTCAGACACTGAGATTATACCATATCGATATTACAACCAGAAAAATTGTCGAAGAATCTTTACATAAAAGTGAAGAATTTCTAAATAATGTTATTGAGAACATACCTGATATGGTATTTGTAAAAGATGCAAACGAGCTTAGATTTATAAGGCTTAACAAAGCAGGCGAAGAAATGCTCGGATTTACTAATGAAGAACTTCTCGGTAAAAATGATTATGACTTCTTTCCTGAGAATGAAGCAGATTTCTTTGCAGAAAAAGACAAGCAAGTGCTGTTAAATAAAACTGCACTCTACATTCCTGAAGAAACAGTACTAACAAAAAACAAAGGGGAAAGAATATTACGCACAAAAAAAATACCTATAATCAATAATGAAGGAAAACCAACTTATCTTTTAGGCATTTCAGAAGATATTACCGAAATAGTTAAAGCAGAAAATGATCTTAGAGAAAGTGAAGAGCTCTTCCGCAATACATTTTTAACAAGTCCTGACTCAATAAATATTAACAAACTTGAAGACGGTCTTTATGTTGATATTAACAAAGGATTTACTTCGCTGACGGGATACACAAGAGAAGACACTATTGGTAAAACATCAGCTGAAATCGAAATTTGGGATAATATTGATGATAAAAACAATTTAATAAAAGAGCTTAAGAAATACGGAAAAGTAAATAATCTCGAAACCAAATTCAGAAAGAAGAACGGAGATACCGTTACAGGGTTGATGTCGGCATGTATTATTAATATAAAAGGAGTACCTCATATTATTTCAATTACAAAAGATATAGAAGATATTATTAAGTCACGCAAGAAATTAAGTGATTCCGAAAAGAGATTTTCAACTGCATTTAATTTGAGCCCGACTGCTATGGCATTAACTACTCTGGAAACAGGAGAATTTTTAGATGTTAACGAAACATACCTTCAAATAACAGGATTTTCAAAAGATGAGATTATTGGTAAAACATCAAAAGAAATAAATATTTTCAAAGACTATAATGACAGAAAAAAGCTGGCAAATTTAGTTCAGAATAAGATTAAAGCAAATACTATAGAGCTGACATTTATAAGAAAAAATGGCGACGAATTTCAATCGCTTTTATCATCAGGATTAATTGAAATAGATAACAAACAATATATACTCTCATCATTTATCGACATTTCAGACCGTAAAAAAGTTGAAGAAGAGCTTAGCAAATACCGCCATCATCTGGAAGAACTTGTCAAAATCAGAACTATTGAGCTTGAAAAAGCTAAAATACTCGCCGAAGCTTCAACAAAAGCCAAATCAGAGTTTCTTGCCAACATGTCGCATGAAATCAGAACACCCATGAACTCTATTATCGGATTTTCTGATATTTTGTATTCCAGTATTAAAGACCAAAAACAATTATCCCAGGTAAATTCCATAAGAAGCAGCGCAAAAAACCTTCTCGGAATAATAAATGACATACTCGACCTCTCAAAAGTTGAAGCAGGAAAACTTGTTCTGGAATATGAACCTGTTGACATCAGAAGAGTTACAATGGATATTGAAAAAGTGTTTTTGCAAAAGATAAAAGAAAAAAATCTGGATATAGAACTTGTTTTCGGGAATGACCTTCCTGATTTCATTATGATTGATGAAGTAAGAATCAGGCAGATACTGTTCAATATTGTAGGTAATGCCGTAAAGTTTACCGATAAAGGTTATATAAAAATAAAAATCCAAAGCAATAATTATAATGAAAATCCAGATATTATTAACCTCACCATTATCGTGGAAGATACGGGAATGGGAATACCAGATGAACAGCAGGAAATGATATTTGAAGCATTCAATCAGCAGAAAGGACAAAGCATTAAGAAATTCGGCGGAACCGGGTTAGGACTTACCATTACCAAAAGGTTTATTGAAATGATGAACGGAACAATAACTCTTAAAAGCGTGGTTGATGAAGGCAGTATTTTTACAATCGAAATTCCTGATATACAAATCTCTGAAAAACAATTTGCAGAAAAAGATGAAACCACTTATTTACCGGGATCAGTAATTTTTGAACAGACAAATATTCTTGTTTGCGATGATAATGAGTCGAACAGGAAACTAATTATTGACATTCTGGTTGATTCTCAATTAAAAATATTTGAAGCCGAAAATGGAAAAGAAGCTATTGAGAAAGCGACCGCAATTGTACCTGACCTGATTTTAATGGATTTGAAAATGCCTGAAATTGATGGCTACGAAGCAACAAAAATTATTAAAGAAAATGAAATCACATCTAACATCCCTGTTATTGTGCTTTCCGCTTCTACCCGACTGCTTAAAATGGGAAATGAAGAAACCAGCCTTTTCAGCGAATCATTGATGAAACCTATAAATATCAGTGAACTCATTAAAAAATTAAAATTATTCCTTAAACACAGCGAAAGATCTCCCGAAGAAAATAATAATAAAACTGTTACAAAGTCAGACGAAATAATTATTAATAAAAATGTTTTGGATTCGCTTCCTGAAATTATCGAAATCATTGATGACAGATTAATACCACTATATGAAATTGTTGCTAAAGAACAAATTATTGATAAGACCATCGATTTCGGGAAAGAAATTGTTAATATAGGGAAAAAGTTCAAAATTGAAATACTTAAAATTTTTGGTGAAAACCTTGTTATTTATGCCGAAAACTTTGAAATTGAAAGACTTGTAAGAGAACTTAAAAACTTCCCCGAAATTGTTGAAAAAATAAAGTCAATAAAATAACTAAAAATCAATTCATGATTATTCTCGCAAATCACTACAGATAATTCAGATACAAATGTTCATTAACAATAAAGAAACAAAACTTATGTTGCTAAAAGCAAATACTACAGCCATAAGAAATAAAAACAAACAGGGAGTAATAAAAAACACATGATGCAACACGAAAGCACTAATTACAACTACATTTCAGACATACTGAAATATCTTTACGAAAAGAGAGGCTACGATTTTTCGGGCAATAACGACTCAATGATTAACCGGAGAATAAACCACAGAATTGTTTGTACAAGATCTAAATCACTTAAATCATATTTCGAACTTCTGACAACCGATGATAACGAAGCTGATAATCTTATAGATGTTCTTACAATTAACGTAAGTCAATTCTACAGAGATTCGTTTTGTTTCGAACATATTTCATCAGTATTGCTTCCTGAGCTGATTTCTGAGAAAGAAAAAACAAACGATTATTCTTTAAGAATCTGGTCAGCAGGCTGTGCCTCAGGAGAAGAACCTTATTCAATGGCAATTTTGGTTAACGAACTTATCGAAAAGAAAAGCTTTCCTTTTGATGTCAAAATATTCGCAACTGATATTGACAAAAAAGTGCTTACAAAAGCAATTAAAGGCGTTTACAATTTTGAAAGTGTAAGGGATTTAAAGTTCGGATTTATAAAAAAGTATTTTGATATTGATAAAAACGATTATATTATCTGCAACGAAATTAAAAAGATGGTAACATTTTCTTTTTTCGACCTGCTTGATAAAAAAAGTCAGGTTCCTCCATCAAGCATATTTGGAAATTTCGATATTATTTTATGCAGAAACGTGTTGATATATTTCAATATAGAACATCAAAGTCTGATTTTCAGCAAACTGCTTGCAGGAGCTAAACATAACGGATATATTATTCTTGGCGAAGCTGAATTACCTACTGACAACGTTAAAAACATGCTGAAAAAAGTAACCGGTCATTGTAAAATATATTTAAAAAAATGAAGCTAACTAAATTATAAAGCAGAGTATTTCACAATTTTGAAAATTAATCATCAAAGCAAGCTGACAAAAAGTATATTAATAATAGCATTAAAGCATCAAAAAGTAAAACATAATATTATGAAAAAATTATCAGACACTAAAATCGGCACACGACTAATGATTGGCTTTACGACAATTCTTATGCTTGTTGCATTACTTGGCGCTGTATCATATTATCAGGGAGTAAAACTTTGGAAAAACACTGATGACCTTTATTCTCATCCATTTATGGTTGCCAGAGCAATACGCGATATAAAGGCGGATGTTCTTATTATGAAAATATGTGTAAGAGACATGATAATATCAGACAGTGCTAATGAAATTCAAAACAGAAAAAAAGAATATGCAAACCGTGAGTTTAATTTAAATGAAAATATTAAGGTCATCGACCGACTGTATTTAGGACCAAAGCAGGATATTGACAGCATTAAGCTTTCATTAAATAGTTGGAAAGCCACGACTGACGAAACATTGTCGCATGTTACCAATGAAGTAAATATCTCATTATTGAAGAATATGATGAATGGAGTTGAAGGCCAACAATTCGATAACCTTTTAAAACATATTGAAACCGTACAAATATTTTCAAAAGACAAAGCAGACCACTTTTACACTAATGCAGCAGCTGAAAAAAGCAAACTGTTTATTAGACTTTTTATTATATTGATATTGATATTGCTACTTACATTAATTACAGGTTATCTGATTATCAGAAGCGTGAGAGAACCTTTAAAAGAGCTTACGCTGGTAGCTGAAGATTTTAAATCCGGGAATTATCATGCAAGAAGCAATTATATTTCAAAAAACGAAATCGGCTCACTTGCAGCTTCTTTTAACAATATGGCAAATAATATTCAAATCGAAATGAATATTAAAAAAAATACAGCCGAAATTTCAGAGGTGATGATTGATAAAAATGAACTTCAGCCATTTTGTAAAAATGTTCTGATAAGGCTGTTGGAAATTACCGAAGCACAAGTTGGAGCTGCTTATGCAGTTGGTAAAAGCGGATTGTTTTTCGAACATATTGAATCAATAGGTATGCACAAAGACAATATAAAGTCTTTTTCTGTAGAATCGGCTGAAGGACAATTCGGAGTTGTGCTGTCGACAAAAAAGATGCATCTCATCAAAGATATTTCTGCAGATTCTGTTTTTACTTTTCCTACTTTATCGGGAACTTTTATGCCCAAAGAAATTATCACTATCCCGATTATTGATGATAACAAAGTAGTTGCAGTTGTATCACTTGCTTCAATAAATAAATTCAGCGAAACATCGATAAGATTTCTGAATGAAATTATCATTAATCTTACAGCTCGGTTTATGGGTGTAGTTTCATTCCAGAAGATATCTGATTTTTCAAAGAAACTCGAAGAAAACAATATTGAGCTTGAGTTAAACAGAGAAAAGCTTGCAAAGGCCAATGCTTATAACCGAAGTCTTATTGAAGCTAATATTGACCCACTGGTTACCATTGGTGCTGACGGGAAAATCACTGATGTTAATAAATCAACCGAATTAGTGACAGGCTTGTCAAGAGAACAACTTATAGGTACAAGCTTTTCTGATTATTTTACAGAACCGGAAATTGCCAAAGCCGGTTATCAGAAAGTATTTAATGATGGGTTTGTTAAAGATTATGAGTTATTTCTTAAAAATATTAATGGAAAAATCACACCTGTTCTTTATAACGCATCAGTTTACAGAGATGAAAAGGGAAATGTTACCGGAGTTTTTGCCGCCGCTCGCGACATTACCGAATTAAAAGCAGCCGAACTAAAGCTGCAGGAACAAAATGCGACACTTCAGGCACAATCGGAAGAACTGCAATCACAAACGGAAGAGCTGCAAACACAGTCGGAAGAATTAAGAACTACATCAGAAGAACTGCAAGAACAAAATGTCAGGCTGGCAGCTAAAAGTATTGAGGTTGAAGAAGCTAACAGACTTAAATCTGAGTTTCTTTCAAATATGAGCCATGAACTTAGAACACCGTTAAATTCAATAATGGCTCTTTCAAATGTATTAATTCAAAGGTCGAAAACTAAACTCTCTGAGGAAGAAAACTCATATCTTGAAATAATTGAAAGAAATGGCAGAAATCTTTTAAGACTTATTAATGACATACTTGACCTTTCAAAAATAGAAGCAGGTAAAGTAGATATTTCAGTAAACCAAGTCAATATAGAAAACCTTTTGGAAGTAATTTATGAAAACCTGCAACCACTTTCGGCTAAAAAAGGATTGGAATTTAATATAGTAAAAGAAACAAATTTACCTATGATTGAAACTGACGAAGAAAGACTTCAGCAGGTTTTAACTAATATTATCGGCAACGCTGTCAAGTTTACTGAAAAAGGAAACGTTACAATTTACGCCGAATCTGATAATGAAAACATCAATTTAAAAGTAAAAGACTCTGGAATTGGAATACCCAAAAGTGATATACCACATATTTTCGACAAATTCAGACAGGTTGACGGTTCATCTTCAAGAAATTATGAAGGCACAGGGTTGGGACTTTCAATTGTATTCGAGCTTGTAAACATTATTGGAGGTAAAATAAATGTTGAAAGTGAAATAGGAAAAGGTTCCGTTTTCACAGTATCCGTTCCAATAAAATGGAAAGGTGAAATGATTAGCAAAATTACGGAAAATTTCCATCCTGCCGAGATAATAAGCGAAAGGAAAACTATTCTTGTTGTTGATGACGACCTGGATGCAGTTAATGAAATAAGAAGCTTTTTGGAAGAAATTGGATATAACACTATAGGAACTACAATGGCTACTGATGTTATAAGGCTCGCAGAAAAGTACAGACCATTTGCAATAACACTTGATGTAATCATGCCCGACCTTGACGGATGGGAAGTGCTTCAAAGACTGAAAAAGAATAAGCTTACTCAGGATATTGATGTAATAATGGTATCAGTATCTTCCGACAAAGAAACCGGCTTAGCACTTGGCGCTGTAGGACATATAACTAAACCTGTGGACAAAGAAATTTTAATTAAAGAAATCAAGAGATTGCATAATAATCCATATAAAATTATGATTGTGGATGACAATGAAATTGATCTTCAATTCACAGGAAATATATTATCAAAAGAAGGGTTAAAAGTTATTAAAGCTCAGGGCGGAAAACAATGTATCGAACTTATAAGTACAGAAAAACCTGACATAATAATTCTTGATCTTATGATGCCTGATACTGACGGTTTTCAGGTGCTTAACCATTTAAGAAATAATCCTGACACAAAAGAAACACCTGTAATTATTGCTACAGCAAAAGATCTTACAAGCGATGATAAATTGAATTTAAGCGGCAAGGTATCATCAATACTGCATAAAAACAATACGGCAACTCATGAGGTGCTTAAAGAAATTGAACGCACAATACTGAAATTAGAGCAACAATACTCATCAGGAGATATAAAAAATAAAAATATTCTTATTGTTGAAGATAATGAAGAAGCTATCATCCAGATAAAAATTGTCCTCGAAAATGCCGGTTATATTGTTGACACTGCACTTGGAGGAGAACAAGCCATTCAACATATTAAAAACAAAAAAACTGATGGAATTATTCTCGATCTAATGATGCCTGAAGTTGACGGATATCAGGTATTGGAATATATGCAAAGCGAAAAGTCAACTGCGGAAATACCTGTTTTAATTTTATCGGCAAAAGACCTTCCCAATGACGATCTTCAAAAGCTCAAATATAAAAATGTACAGCAGCTTGTTCAAAAAGGAGCAATTGATGTAAAAAATCTGCTGCACAAAATACAAACAATGATATTCAAAACCAATACGCCTAATTTATCTGACTTAAATAAAAACAAAACACGCAAAAAAGCGGCAACAGAAAACCATAAAAATAAACTTCTTATTATTGAAGATAATCCTGATAATATGATAACCATAAAGGCAATACTAAATGATAATTATATAATTTCAGAAGCTTATGATGGAATAGAAGGCTTGAATAAATCAATCACCGAGATGCCTGATATTATCCTTCTCGATTTAGCGCTTCCGAAAATGAACGGCTTTGAAGTGCTTGAAGAAATAAGAAAAAATCCTCAGACAGAAAATATTATCGTTTTTGCGGTAACTGCCAAAGCAATGAAACACGATTTTGCAGCGATAGAAAAAGCCGGCTTTGACGGATATATCACAAAACCTATTGATGCGAATACACTCTTAACCAAAATTAAAGAAATGCTTTTTTAGATGATTTCATTTATAAATGATGAAAACAAGAAATAAATGCCATAAAATAAGAAATGATTAAGATTCTGTTCAACAAAATGTTTTAATAGAAAAAAGTGAACATCAAACATAAGAATTTATGAATAAAATCCTTGCTATCGATGACCAGTTGGATAATTTAATATCCATAAAAGCAGTGCTTCAAACTTATATGCCTGACTGCAAAGTGATACTTACCCAGACAGGGCATGAAGGAATAGAATTAGCGATGAAAGAAAAGCCTGACGTCATTTTACTCGACATAATAATGCCGGTAATGGATGGATTTGAAACATGCCGGAAGCTTAAATCAAGTAAATGGACCAGCAATATTCCCATAATAATGGTTACTGCCATTAAAACTGATGTCGAAAACAGAATTAAAGGTCTTGAACTTGGTGCGGATGCTTTTATTTCAAAGCCTTATGATCCAGCAGAATTATCGGCTCAGATCAGAGTAATGCTTAGGATAAAAACTGCCGAAGATAAACTTAGAGTTGAACGCGATGAACTTGACAAACTTGTTGACATTAAGACTGAGGAAATTCTGTATCAGTCAACAATACTCAAAAATCTTAGAGATGCTGCCATTTCGACTGATTTGGATTTTAATATTAAAAGCTGGAATGATGCTGCAACTGAAATATACGGATATACACCTGCTGAAGTTCTTAATCGTAAAGTCAGTGATGTATTAAAAACTGATTACACAAATCAGACAAGAGAGGCAACATTAGAAAAACTACACAATAACGGTTATTACAGAGGAGAATTTATTCAATATAACAAAAGCGGAGCACCTATAATTATTGATAGTTCCGTTTCATTAATTAAAGATTATTCAGGAAATAATATCGGCTTTATTGTTTTAAACAGAGATATCACCGAGTTGAAAAAATCGCAGAAAAAAACAGAACTCAGTGAAAAAAAATTCCGGTTACTATTTCAAAGACCGGATTGCCTATTACGGTTTGCTGAAACAGGGAATTAGGCGGTTGGCAAAAAATGGAAATACGGTGTTGCTGAATCCCGTGGAGCTGTCAAAAGTTGGCTGGCAGAGCTATGAGAACC
>CAZELC010000051.1:0-12632 GCA_964512865.1 uncultured Bacteroidales bacterium | reverse complement strand
GCTGTGCCTATTATTTCAATATCGTTGAAATTATTGGAAATCTGAGCTTTTAACAATGCCAGATTCAAAGGGTCGTCATCAACAATGACTGCTTCAATAATTGTCCGCATAATTTAATATTTGGTTAATTACAGTAAAAATAGCAAAAAAAATGTTTATTCCAAGTTTTAATAAAAATATTTGTTAACTATCAATAATTAACAAATATTGACATTGCATTATTTCAACATTATAAAGCATTAATTACCAAATAATTGTTTTAACAATTAATGCTGAAGTGATATTAATTCTCAGAAACAGATTATTTTTTTGCTGCAATAGAATCAGTTTTACTCTTCTGAAATTCTTCAATAATTTGTTCAGGGGTTTTACCCAAATTATCAAGTGCGAATTTTACTTGTGTAACAAGCTCATTTTTGGGATATTTTGTCAGGAACTCGGTATATTTTTCTCTTGCTTTTGCAACATTTTTCATATTATTTTCAAGAACAAAACCTTGTAGAAAAAGAGCATCAGGAACTTTCGAATATTTCGGGAACTTGTTAATAAGCTTATCATAAGTTTCAATAGCTTCTACATTTTTTGAAATGTTCATCAGAATCTCACCTGCTTTGAAAAGATAGTGAGCCGACAAAGTATCATCAGGAAACTTATCAGCAAACTCACTGTAAAGAGACACCATTTTTTCAGCTTTCTGTTTATCAATTGTGCCGGTGGTGTTTGCGTAAAGCTCTTTTTCCAGTTTGTCGATTTCTGCTTTCATTTTTTCTTTTGAGGGCTTGCAACCTGATGCAGCAATAATGACTACTGCTAACAATAAAACACTGATTTTTCTCATAATGGAATACTATTTAATTTTTATTTTTTATCTTCTTTTTTTGGCAGGAGCAGAAAAAGACATTTTATAGTCAATTTCAACATTACCTTTTGAAATATCGTTTAGTTTCTTTTTCAGCAGCATTTTTTTCAGCGGACTTACTTTATCAATAAAAAGAACGCCCTCTAAATGATCATATTCATGCTGAATAACTCTTGATGCTATGCCATCAAAAACATCCTCATGCTCATTAAACTCCTCATCAAAATATTTAATTCTAACCTTTGATTTTCTGATTATATCTTCTCTTATTTCCGGAACGCTCAGACATCCTTCGTTAAATAACCATTCTTCCCCAAAGAGATCAACAATTCGTGCATTTATAAAGGTTTTTTTCAATTTCTGTTCTTCTGGATATTCTTCACCAGCCTCAGTTGTATCGATAATAAAAAGACGTATTGGTAAACCAACCTGTGGCGCAGCCAGTCCAACCCCATTAGCAGATTTTAGTGTATCGAACATATTATTGACTAATTCATTAATATCCGGATAATTCCGATCGATATCCTCTGCTGTATTTCTTAAAACCTGTTTGCCAAATCCAAAAATAGGTAAGATCATCTTTTGATATTTTTAAACTCCATAAATGACTGTAGAATCAATGTTGCGCTTATACTATCAAGCATTTCCTTATTTTTCCTTTGCTTTTTATTAAGTCCGGCATCTAACATTACCTGACCTGCAATTTTAGAGGTAAATCTCTCATCATATCTTTCTATTGGAATTTGAGGAAATTCTACCATCAGTTTTTTTATAAAACTTTTAATAAATTTTTCAGATTCAGACAATGAGTTATTCATTTGTTTCGGTTCACCGATAACAAAACAATCTATTTTCTCCTGCAAAGCGTATTTTTTAAGGAAGCTAATAATTTCCGAAGAATGAACAGTACCCAATGAACCGGCAATGATTTGCAATTCATCTGAAACTGCAATTCCAACCCGTTTTGTTCCATAATCAATAGCCACTATTCTGCCCATAATAAAAGCTGCAAATTGTAATGCAAAGATACAAAAGAAATATTATTCATTTATTAAATAGCTAACTGTTTTAAGTCTTATTACTATTAAAAATAAAAAGGCTGTCTGATAACAGGCAGCCTTTAGTTAATTCAAAATGTCATTATGCTTTTTCCAGAGCAGCTTCTCTGGTTTCAAATATTGAAAAGATATTGTTAAATCCTGAGATATCAAATATTTGATAAACTTGCGGTTGCAATGTAGAAAGATAAACAAAACCAGTTTTACCTATTTTTTTTACGACAAGCAGAAATACTCTTAATCCTGCACTGCTTATATAATCAAGGTTTTTAAGGTCAGCTATGATCTTTGTTGAACCATTTTCAATTTTTTCGATAAGAAAATTTTCCAGTTCCTTAGAATTATTGGCATCAATACGGCCGGAAATTTCATATATATCAATGTCGTTAACTTTTACACTGTTTATTTCCATGTTATTAAATTTATTTATTTGTAATTAATAATTCTTATTTTTTATATTTTTCATCAACTGCCTGAGCCGAAAACATGCTGGTAAATAAAATACTGTCTCATGCAATACTCATCCTTACGTTTATTATAATATATATCAGCGGAGCCGGTTTTCTCAACAAATGCCAAAGTCTTCTGGTACTGTGCAGTTCCTTTTCTCAGCCATTCAGGAAGGTCTTTTTCATTTTTAATTCTGTACTTTTCACTCATTTCTTTTACCAGAGCTTCAAGTTTTTCTTCTGAAGTTTTAACACCAAGAATATTTTTCGCAAATGAACTCCTTTGTGAAGATGCAAATTCACGCAATGCTTTTGAAATTGCCTGACCTATCAGATCCATCATAGCAATTTTCTCAATTCTTGCCTTGTATTTGGATATTTCAAACTCGGTAAATACAAGCTGAAGCATTTGTCCGTAGTTTAACAGGCTAATAATTACGATATCTCTTAAATCAGGAATTTCTTCACTAAAAACGAGCTCTCTTACTCTCAATTTAACCTCTTTAACTTCCTTATCTTGCACTAAAGGGTATTTTCTTTTCGAAAAGAACCATAAAAGCTTCTGGTTTTCAATTTTAAGCACTTTTTTTAACACCAGGCTGGCAATAATACTTTCAGAAAACTCTTCACCTCTTACGGCAAGTTGAGATATCCAATAAGCAGGATCCTGAACTTCCTTGTTAGCAAATATCATTTCAAGTGCGTCGTTAAGTACTATATCACCTGTGGGTTTATTGTCAACAGGTATGAGCTTTTCTATATCTGAATCTAAACGGTTAAGAATTGCAAGATCCATAAGAATAGAGGCAGCCAATACAACCTCAAAGTTTTTATCCTGTGGCACTTCACCACCGTTTTCACCAACGGAAAGCAGTAATACTTCCTCAGGAATGCTCAGAAAATTTTCCATTATATTTAGTTTAGGTTAACAATCACGACAAATATAATTTAAAAAAACAAAAAACAGATTTTTTTCATAAAAAAATTCGAATAACATCCTAACAGTTATAAAACTTAATCAATTAATCAAAAACCAACTACCCATCAATTTCAATAAAATATTCTAAAATATATAGAAACATATTACAAATTTTCAAGTTTTTTATTTTTTTTGCGCTACAAATGGTTAAAAATTATTTTATTTACAAAAAAAACGATGAAAAAAAAATACAGGATAAAAAGAGGACTGGCATTTAAATTCAGTCTGACAATTCTCAGCGTTGTAGTTGTTACTTTTCTTGCAATTTTATTCTATAATTACTATGTTTCGAAAAAAACAATTGAAACAAGTGTTGAGCTAAACGCTAAAAACTTATCATCATCTGTACTTAATCAAATAAAGACGAAACTTTATTCGGCTCAGGAAATCCCCGAAAATGTAGCAATTTTTATTGAAACAACTCCTCAAAACGAAAAAGGGCTTAAAAATATGCTTTACTCAATTGTGAAAGGAAATCCTGAGATATATGGCAGCACTATTTCTTATGAGCCCTATCAGTTTGATAAAACAATGTACTGGTTTGGTCCATATTATTGTCATTTAAACGACAGTATTAAATATTCAGATCTTGGCAAAGGATACGATTATTTTAAATGGTCATGGTATCAAACGCCGAAAATTCAAAACAAACCGATATGGAGCAAACCATATTTTGATGAAGGTGGAGGAAATGTGCTTATGATAACATATTCAGTTCCTTTTTACCGTAATGTGAATAATGAAAAAAAGTTTAACGGAATTGTCACAATTGATATTTCTCTTGAATTTCTTCAAAAATATATCAGCGAAATTAAAGTTTATGAAAAAGGATATATTTTTATGATTACCTCTGATGGTTCGTATATTGCTCATCCAAACTCAAGCTATATTCTTAAAGAAACCATTTTTTCCTTATCGAAAAAATATAATGATAATTCAGTGGCTGAAGTGGGCAAAAAAATGACTTCAGGGAGAAGTGGTTTTGAAGATTATTTTTCATATTCTTTGAATAAAAAGTGTAAAATCTATTATGCTCCGCTTGATTCGACTGGGGCAACACCAGGGTCGCTTGGCGTTGTTATACCAGAAGATGAGCTTTTTTCTGACCTTAACAGTGTAACAAAACACTTGTTTTATATTGGACTTATCGGGTATTTAATAACTCTTTTTCTTATTATTTTCTTTTCAAACAGGATAACCTTGCCGCTGCGTAAATTTGCCTCTGCTACCGTTGATATTGGTGATGGAGATTTTAATGCCAATCTTCCGGATATAAAATCAAAAGATGAAATTGGAGTTTTAAGCAATTCTTTTAAGTTAATGCAAACCAAATTAATCGACTATATTGACAACCTTAAAACCACAACTGCTGCAAAAGAAAAAATAGAACAGGAATTAAGCATTGCACGAGAAATTCAGGAAAGTATTATTCCACATCAGTTTCCGAAAGCAAAAGAGTTTGAATTATTTGCCATGTTAAAACCTGCAAGAGACGTTGGTGGTGATCTTTATGATTTTTTTATGATTGATGATGACCATCTTTGTTTTGCTATCGGCGATGTTTCTGGAAAAGGAGTTCCGGCAGCATTATTTATGGCAATTACAAAAACGCTCTTAAGAGCTAAGGCAAGTATAACGCTTAAACCTGATATCATTCTTATGAGAATGAATAATGAACTTTGTAAAGATAATGATGCTTCAATGTTTGTTACATTTTTCCTTGGCATTTTAAATATTAAAACAGGCGAACTTGAGTACTGTAATGCCGGTCATAATCCTCCGCTGATTCATAAGGAAAAGGAAGGTTTTAATTATTTCAATATCGATAAAAATATTCCATTGGGAATAACAGAGAACTTTGAAATGAGAACAAGCACATTATTTCTTAAACCAGAAGATATTTTCTTCCTTTATACTGATGGCGTAACGGAAGCCATGAACTTCGAAAATATTGAGTTCTCTGAAGAAAAACTTTTAAAAACTTTGACATCACTTAAAGATGAATCGGTAACCACCATCCTTAAAAATCTTATGTTCTCGGTTGAGTTGCACGCCGGCGGAGCAGACCAGTCGGATGATATAACCATGATGATCGTCAAATTCACGGGCAATTAATCTAATTCTATATAAATGTTTGACTATTTGCTTTTTCTTAAGATTGTCGCCTGTTCAACATTAGTTTATGTTTTCATTACACTGGCAATAAGACTTTTCGGTAAAAAAGAGCTGGCACAGCTTTCGGTGCTTGATCTTGTTTTTGTGCTTCTAATTAGTAATGCTGTTCAAAATTCGATGGTAAATGGCGATAAGGCTTCTTTAATTAATGGCTTAATAGCAGCAGCAACACTCTTTTTGCTTAATTTCATTCTTAAAATACTTATCTACAGGTCTAAACGATTTAAGAAACTTATTGAAGGCGAGCCATTAATATTAATTTCGCAGGGGAAAATTAACGACAGGAATTTACGGAAACTTATGATTTCGACTGATGAATTATTGGAAGCTGTTCGTGAACATGGAGTTTCAGGAGTTCATGAAGTTGATCTTGCTATTTTTGAAGTTGACGGTAATATTAGTATTCTATCAGATAATTACCATAAAAGAACAGTTAAAAGTGTTGGGACAGGTAAAAAACATCTTAAAAAAAGTGCATCGGTATTTTCATAAAAAAAAAGCGGCTTTTGTAAGAAGCCGCTTTTTTTATTTTTTAATTATTTACTCGTATTCTTATTGGTTGCAGCATTAGCCTTTCCTGATTTTATGTTTTTCTTTATTCCGGCACCTGGAGTGTTTAAAGCCACATTTATTACAGATTTATTTCCAATTCCTATCGTTTGGGAATTATATCCTGTATAACTGATAACAAGATTTTTAACTTCCGGGCTGATTGAAATTGAAAAATTGCCCTGCGCGTCAGTGGTAGTTTTTACATCTGCTTTGCCTTCCTTGGCCATAACCACAGCTCCTGATAATGGTTTTCCATCTTTTTTACTTGTGACTTTACCTTTAATTGTAACCTGTGCCATTGAAATTCCAGCACTTAAAACAAAAATAGCTATCAAAAAAACTAACTTTTTCATAATAAATTAAATTTTAGGGTTTGACTTTTTTTTTGCGGTCGCCGCTTGGCAATTATTGTACCACAATCAAATTTTATCAAAATCCTTAATGTATTTAATCTCAGAAAACTTCTTTTATCCTATCTTTTTTCCCCCTGAATGAAAACATGCTCCCCTTTTTGAGGTTTCTTATTACCTGAAACAAAGGTACGGATGGAGATATTACAAAGAAGTCATCCTTATCAACGGTCAATTTGCCAATACCGGTAGAAATGAAGAGCTTTTGTGAATCAGTAAAGACAACAGCACCATAAGTAACAAACTCCATTTTCCTTTTTACATCAATTAATTTAAGTCTGCTGATCTCCTCCATGGCTTTTCGGTGCTGTACCATGTATACATCTCTTTTATTAAGCATATCCGTTTTGAATGTATCAGTCCAGTCTTCCGGATTGCCATAATCTTTTGCACTTTCATCAGCTTCAGTCATTTCAGTGAGTGCATTGTCAGCTATTTTTTGCTGATGATTTATACATTCTTCAATTATCCTTTTCTTAATTAATAGTTTATCCATATAAAAATTAAACTGTTATCAATACAAATATAAATTACAAAATCCCAAAAACAAATTTTTTGATAAAAATATACACTTCATCAAAATTAATCAGGTAGTAATTAATTTGTACTAGGCTTGAAAATGCTTATGTATTAGGCAATAATAATTTCTTTGAATAAGTATTACTTATTCTGAAAAGATCAGAACATTATTTCGATAAATTATTATTATATTGTACTAAATAAACTAAAATGTGATTAGTTACAATACTTATTAATTTGTAAATTTGCAAAAATCTGGCAAACAGAAATTGATGAAAAAAGTCCTTTTTATTACATATTATTGGCCACCCGCAGGCGGCGCACCCATTAACAGAATATTCAAATTTTCACAATATATTAAAGAGTTTGGATGGGAACCTGTTATTCTCACAACTGAAGGAGGCGACTTCCCATTTGTTGATGAAAGCCTGCTGAAAGAAGTTGATCCGAATGTTAAGGTGTTCCGTTCAAAAGGTTTAAGTCTGCATAAAATATTCAGTAAAGTTTCACCAAAATCTAAAAAGAATTTTGTCCCTTATGGCTTTACTGATGCCGGCAAATCATCATTTATGGATAAAATCTCACGATGGGTTAAATATAATTTTATCCCTGACACCAGATTTCCCTGGTATTTTAAAACTGTTTCCAAAGCAATTGATATATGCAAAACAGAAAATATTGATCTTATATTTTCATCATCGCCACCGCAAACCAACCATATAATAGCAAAAAAAGTTTCACAAAAACTTAATATTCCTTGGGTTGGTGATTTCCGGGATCCATGGACAGATGTTTTTTGGATACTTGAAAAAAATTCACTCAGGTGGAAAATAATTCAGAAAATTGACAGGCGAATTGAAAGAAAAACAATTGCAAAAATGGATGCTATTGTGACTGTTGGAGATGAACTTGTAAAAATACTAAACAGAAAGACAGACAAAAAAGTAAACCTAATCTATAATGGATTTGACGAGAGGTATTTTAAAGATATTGATTATCAACGAACTGATAAATTCAGGATTATTTATGCAGGTAGCATAAGTAAAGAAGAAAATCCCGAATGCTTTTTTAAATCTATTGAAAGACTTAAAGCAAAAGAAAATTTTTTGAATGACCTTGAAATTCATTTTCTTGGAAATTTTCCACCCTATCTACATGAAATTGTAAACTCTTCATCAGTAAAAGAAAATGTAAAATTCAGCCCGTATACTTTTTACGCTGACTCGATAAAGTTAATCATCAACTCTGAGCTTTCTTTTATGATAATTCCTGACACAAAAGATAATAAGTGCATACTTACAAGTAAACTTTTTGAATATCTCGGCGCAGGGCATCCAATAATTGCTTATGGTCCGGTTGACGGCGATGCTGCAAAAGTAATTAATGAAACTGGTTCAGGAATGATGTTCGATTACAAAAATATTATTGATGCTTCCGATTATATTTACAATATTTATAATAAATGGAAAAACAGCGAAATCTGTTTAAACAAAAATATAAGAGAAAAAATCAGCAATTACAGCCGCAGGAATTTAAGCAGACAACTTACCATGATATTTGATAAAACATTATCATCTAAAGCTATATGATTTTGGGTGATGAATAAATGCTCTTATAACTAACGGTTATACATTTCATTTTTTTGCAGGTAATATTATCCTTGGCAATGCATAAATGCAGATATCATTCACAACTAATATAAGATAACTTTTCAAAATCAGACTTAAGTTTTGATTTACACAAGTTGTGCTTATATTTATAATATTTTAATTTAAAATACTCTCATTAAATAAACTCGGTTTTTTGATAAAAAAAGTCATCAAATATTTACAGATTAAAAAAAGCAAATATATTTGTGAATTAAACCTAAATTGATTAAATATGAAAAAGAGCATCTTACTTTTGTGTACACTTTCAATTATTAGTATTGCGTCGTTTTCGCAATCAGGAATTACATGGGAAAAGGCAAACTTTGCTAAAACTGATAATATGTCTGAACGTATTTTCAGGGATAGTGAAGGAAATATCTACGTATTATATTATGAAACAACACCTCTTCTAGCAATTAAAGGAGTATCGATAAACAAGTTTTCACCCGATCTTAAATTTGAAAAAAGAATACCAATTCAAAGTGAATCTAAAGACTATATGAGCATTTTTGTTGTTGGAGATCTTATTTGCATGGCAGAATACAAAATGCCAAGTCCAAAAGGCAAATCGAATTATGCTTTATTCTATAATTATAAGGGAGAACTTGTAAAAAAGATTGAAACAGATGCAGAATATAATATTGAAAGTATAAAACTGGGAAAAGATCAAAAAAGTATTATAATTAAGGCAATAGATAAGGTTGCAAATTCCAATAGTAAAATAGACAAAGATTATCTCGTTAAGGTGTGGGCTTATGATAATAATTTTGAAAAAATTGCAGAAGAATCCTTTAAATTCGAAGATGTTTTTACAAATACCTCAGAGGTTTCTTCGCTAATATGCGATATTACACCGGATAAAAAAATAGTTGCCTTTTGTATAAATCAGAAAAAAATAAAAAAATCTCAGGTAAATGTGGCAGTCTTTCAACAATCAGGTAAAAAACCTGTTGTTTATAATTATTTGATGGATGAAGATAATGCAAGTTATGAATACAACTTCGGTAAAGAAAACGAGATTTACATTAGCGGTACTCTCCAGTCAAACGCACCATTCAGCGGAAGCTCAGATAAAATATTGTTTTTCATAAAACAATCTATTAACTCCGACAAAGCTGCAAAACCGGTTACTTACGAACTCTCTAAACAGATTTTTGTGTCTTACCCTGCATATAAAAAGATTCTGGCGGCCGAAAGAATAGATCCATTTGATATTTTCGTAATGAGCGATGGTATTTTATATTCTTCAATGAAAGTTATTGTTACAACAACATATTCAAACAATGGGAACGGGAGTGCAAGCTCTAAAACAAAATATTATTCAAAACCTTTCGTATTTATAAAGTTTTCATTCAATGGTGAAATTCAATGGTTAAAAGTAATTAATAAAGAGCTTTACACAACTGAGTCAATGTCACAAATGGCATATTTCAAATATAAGCAGGACGGCGATATTCTAAGAGTTATTTACAATGATAACCCCGCAAATATAAATAATGCGAAAAACAAACTAGTCAGGGCATCAATAAAAAAATGTGTTCCTACCCTTGCAGAAATAAATGCAGCCGGTGATATTAATATAAGAGCTCTTGATAAACTTGGAAAAAATGTTTATTTCAATTTTCCGGGCAAGAGCTTAATAACAAGTGATGCAATTTACCTTATCGATTCTAAAATTAGAACTTTCGGTTACCCTGATAACTTTATCGGGAAAACAACCCTGGGTGAATAATTAAAAATATTAACTTTTTGTTAAGATATAAATCAGGAGCGACAACAATACCGTTCCTGATTTTTTTAGATAATCATTTGCCAATAATTTTAACACATTTTCTATAAAATCATCCTAATTCATTAAATTCGCATTCTGATAATTTAATTGTTTACGTTGAACCTTAATAAAAAACATAATAACTTTAAACATACTAAGTACTAGAATACTAAATACTCAAAAATTATGTGCGGCATCTGTGGAATATATCAAAAGAACACTGATAATAAGGCTTTAATGACTGAAATGCTCAGCATAATTGAGCATCGCGGTCCTGATTCTTATTCGGTGTATTCACATGAGAACTTTTGTCTCGGCCACCGCCGCCTTGCCATTATTGACCTTAACACTGGCGACCAGCCAATATTTAATGAAGACAAATCCATTTGTGTTATATTTAATGGCGAGCTTTATAATTACAAAATATTTCGGGATGAACTTATAGCAAAAGGTCATAATTTTTATACTACTTCCGATACAGAAATCTTAGTTCACTGTTACGAAGAATACGGCATTCAATTCGTTGAAAAACTGAATGGTATTTTTGCTTTTGCACTTCTTGATAAGAACAAAAATGAATTATATCTTGTCCGCGATCACTTTGGAGTTAAACCCTTGCATTATCATTATAAAAATGGCATTTTGACCTTTGGCTCAGAACAAAAGTCGATGCTTTTGCACCCTAATGTTGAAAGAAGCATTAACTATAATTCACTTCACTCCCATCTCAACCTTCGCTATACTCAAAGGAATGAAACTTTATTTGAAGGGATAAAAAGACTTCCGCCGGCGCATTATCTTGTATTAAAAAATGACAATATTGAAATAAAAAGATATTGGGAACTGACGCCGGAAATAAATCATAATATAAATGAATCGGATGCAGTTGAAAAAATAAACTTCTATATAAAACAAGCTGTTGAGCGACAGCTTATGAGTGATGTTCCTCTTGGTGTTTATCTTTCAGGCGGTATGGATTCATCAACCATTGTTCAGAAAATGCATGAGCTTGGAGTTCCGGAAATAAACACTTTTACCATGGGTTTTAACGAACCTACTGATGAGTTTCCCGATGCAGAGAGAATTGCGAAACATTTTAACACAAATCATCATACACTTAGCCTGTCGATGAACCCGATGGAGCAGTTTCCTCAGGTATTATGGCATGCCGAAGAACCAAAGATAAACCTGCTTCAGGGTTTTAACATGTCGAAGTTCGTAAGACAAAATATTACTGTTGTTCTTGGCGGACTTGGTGGTGATGAACTTTTTGCAGGATACGATATTCACAAGTTCATTTATCCTTTCAACAAGATAAATCCTTATGTTCCAAATTTTATTCAGGCATGTTTAAGATGGAAAGCAGGATTTCTTTTTAAGATACAGAACGCTGTGCATACGCTAGGACATGATGAATACAGACGCGGAATACAAATGCTGCTTAATATCGGAAATATCGAAAGGTTTTATCTGATATTGCGTAATGTATGGGATTTCGACAATGGTTTCTATAAAGAAATATATCATCCTGACTTCTACAAAAAAATGCTTGATGATGCTAAAAAAGTTCATCTGGAGTTTGATTATTTCTTTAGCCGACAGAAAAACCTCAGTTCTCTTGATCAGGTTCTTTTTACTGAGTTCCAGTCGAAAATGGTTAATGATTATTTATTGACTGAAGATAGGATGTCGATGGCAAACTCAATTGAAGAGCGTGTTCCTTTTCTTGATCTTGATCTCGTAAATTTCGGTTTTTCGATACCTGTGAATCTTAAAATAAAGAATAACCAGACGAAATATCTTTTCCGCAAGGCAATGGAAGACAAGCTTCCGCCAAAGATCATCACTAAAAAGAAATGGGGTTTCACTGTGAATCCTTATCTGCAATTTAAAAAGGACCTTAAAGATATTGCAGAAAAAATTCTGACACCTGAGTTTGTCGAAAAACAAGGTATTTTCAATTACAAATATATAAAACGCATACTTGATCACCCGCCACACCCGAAAATGCGCTGGCATTATAACTATTTGTGGATAGTTTTGGGTATTGCCATTTGGGAAAAGATGTATATTGATGGTGACAATTTCAAAAGCAAGAAGTTTGATTTAAAGGAATATTATTCCTGATCTGTTGCAAGGTTAATAGAATATTTTTACACAGAGATATTATGTTTGCAAAACAAAGCATAAGCTAAAATTCTTAATTTATTT
>CAZELC010000050.1:0-12688 GCA_964512865.1 uncultured Bacteroidales bacterium | reverse complement strand
CATAACCATGTCAATAATTTCGGGAAGCATTGCAAGTTTAATCGGCAGAAGGAATATTCTTTAAGATTCCTTTCCAAGCCATTCATCTTCTTGCGGAGGAATTCCAACAATTGTCGCAGGATAAACAGCATTTTTTCTGTGAGTTATGCAGGTGACGTGAAATTTCGGATAATAATCGGCAAGTGAATAGAAGCCGGTATGATCTCCGAAAGGACCTTCAAAAATCAACTCCTCAGATGGGTCAACATAACCTTCTATAACAATATCAACGTCACGTGGGATATAAATATCATTCGTTAAACATTTAACAAGCTCCACTTTCTTTTTACGAAGAAAACCTGCTAACAAGTATTCATCGAAATTATCAGGCATGGGCGCAGTTGCGGCATAAGTATAAGCAGGATCACCGCCAAGAGTTACAGTAACCGGCATTTTTTTGCCTAAAGCTTTATATTCATTATAGTGTCTTGCCGAGTTTTTATGAAGATGCCAGTGCATCCCAGTCAGATTATCAGAAAATACCTGCATCCTGTACATGCCCACATTTCTCATATTAGTGACAGGATCAGCAGTGTTAACAACCGGAAGTGTAATGAATTTTCCACCATCAAAAGGCCAGCATTTAATCACAGGCAAAAGATTCAAATCAGGTTTTTCCATCACAACATGCTGGCATTCACCTTTCCCATAAGAAATTTTCGGCATCCATGATGCAACCTGCTTCAATGTCGGTAACAATTTCAGTTTCTGAAAAAAACCATTTTTCGGTTCAGATAATTCTTTAAGTAAATTTTCAATTGCGTGACCAATATCATCAAGTTTTTCGACTCCAAGAGCCAAACACATTCTTTTTTCAGAGCCGAAAGCATTAATAAGCAAAGGAAATTCTGTCCCGTTATTTTCGAATAGAAGCGCTTTTCCCCCAACTTTTGAAACTCTATCTGTAACTTCAGTAATTTCAAGCTCGGGAGAAACAAATTCTGTAATCCTTAGAAGTTCATTTTCAGATTCGAGAAGATGAATAAATTGTTCTAAATTACTGAATGCCATTTGCTTGATTTATTTCTTTATTATCTTGACAAATTTAGCAGTTATTTCCGGATATTAACAATCCATGAGTTACTTTTTGCGTTAGAAAAGTATCCAAATCATCAAAAAACACCAAAATGAAAACAGCTTATATAATCATTTTGTTTTTAATTATTCTCTCATCCTGCCGTTCAAAATACGAAGCGCTATTAATTAATTATAACAAAACGAGAGAAAGGATAAGCAAAATAACTGAAGAACGTAAAGAGCTTCAAAAACAAATTCCGAAATTGTCAGATTCGATAAGCAGGTTATTGATTGCAAACTCTGCATGGAAAAGGTATTATGAGCAAGGTGAAGAAGTAAAGAATTTTAAATTAGAGTTTTACAATGAAATTATTAACGGAAAACAAGAAGTAAATAATAATAAATAAAATGAGAAAATTAATTTTCATATTCTTTATTATATCGACATTTTTAATGCAATCGTGTTATATTTCAAAATATTATAGCTTAAAACTGAATTACGAAACCTTGAAGAAAAAGAAGTCAGATGAAAACAACAAACTTGCAAAAGTTAAATTCACTTATAATAAGAAATTTGACTCAATCCAAGACTTAAAAAAGAAAAACATCAATTATATAATAATTCTAAAGAAATCTGACAGCATTACCGATAGTTTAAGCAGATTTATTCAAAGTATGAAATTGGATTTCTCATCAAAAATTAAACAAAAGTCAAAAACTGCAAAAGACATTAAATCGCTTAAAGATAAAGAAAAAGAGCTATTTTATTATTTGAATCTTGCCCGTAACAAACCATCGTTATATGCTGAGCTGTTTTTTAATCCTTCTATGAGCGACTTTAGAAGGAAAGCTATTGTTGCAGATCCTTATAATATTGATACAGCTTCAATCTGGTACAATTCATATTATGAAAAAAGTCTTTATCTCGAGATGAAAAAAATGGCGCCAGCCGGTTTTCTGACATTTAACGAGAAATGCCGTGAGTCAGCTGAATGTCATGCAATTAGTGTTGGAAAACTTGGGCTTGTTACTCACACACGTCAGGAAGGTTGTAAAAGTTATTTTAGCGGGGAATGTTGTTATTATGGAAGTGATGATCCTGAAAATATTATAACTGAGCTTCTAATTGATTCAGGTGTGCAATCGCTCGGGCATAGACATATTTGCCTTTCCTCAGGTTATAGTTCACTTGGGGTAGCAATAAGAGACCATAAGACATTCAGGAAGAATGCGGTGCTGGATTTTAAGTAAAAATTATTTAATACTCGCCATATTCGCAACCGCCAAAGCTACCGTCAAGTTCATCAATTAAAACCATTTTTTTTTCTTTTTTAAAGAATTTCACCTTTCCAAAAGCATGTCCTCCATTCCACAGCTTATTGTGGTTTTTTTCACCTTTTGGGTTTTCATAATTTACGAGCAACATATCTGCCTTTCTGCATTTGAATTCTATTTGAAGAAGATAGTTTTTGTTTTCTGATATTATCTCCCAATAAATGAATTCGTTGTCTTCATAAGATTTAAATTTCTGCTTTGAAAATAACCAAAATTTCGAAAAGTTAAATTCGTGCAATTTGCCTTTATAATAAAATGCCGTAATTATTCTTCTGTTAAGACTTACTCCAAGAACTTTAGGGCAGCCTCCGCCAACATCTAAACTTGCATTAACTTTTTCGTTAGTTAATGTTGATGTAAAATTGTTACAATTCAGCCATATCCATGGGTTAGTATAATCTTTACCCCAGTTTTTATCCTGATAGCCAAAAGAAAATTCAGGCTCCACTATATATTTTTTACCATTATACTCAACAGTTCCCCGGTAATTGCATGACAACCCCTGAACATGCCAATACATGTGAAACAAATTCAGAGAGTTAGAAAAATCCGAGCTGCCATATCCGACATCGAATACTACTTTATCAGAAATTTCCAGATTCCACTTCATGGTGCCAGAATCTGACATCATTTCGGGATGATTAGCAGCAGTTTCGTTTGAAACATTAACTTCTCCTATCAATTTGTTTTCGGTCGCAATATTATTTCCAATCCTGCAATCGAGAAAATTTTTCCCTGAACTGAATTCATTAATACCAAAGAAATTGTGAATTTGAGATTTGTTATTTCCCCATGCTCCTGCTTTAATCATTGCATAGCAAGGTTTTTTTCTTTTACCTAAGTCATAATTTTTTTGTCCGAAAACAATTTCTCCTTTCCACAAACCAGGGTTAATCACATAATATTCAATAAAAAAAGGTTTAAATTCGCCGGTTTCCTCATCTTTTCCAATGAATGAATGCCACCACCAGTCGTAACCGTTTTTCGTTGTATTTCCCTTTAATTTGTATCCATTTTTATTCATTTTACAAGGAATTAATTTATATAGTCTTGGCTTGGAAATCGTGAAATTTTTCTTTTTTATGCCTTCTCTTGTCAAATAAAGATAATCTTTTTCACTGACAGAAGTTATTGCTTCTGTTTGAGAATCATATAAGTGAAGATTAGTCTTTTTAACAGTACCGTTAAAAATTTTCCCTCCATGAAAATCACTAATCTGAACAATGAATGATTTCAAACTGGCTTTGTTATATTTATATCCGACAAGGAAAATTTTTCGGTAATTTGCGCTTATAGCAGCACCGGTTACCAAAAATTTAAGATTAAAAGAATCGATAATTACCGCAGTCTGATTTTTAGTTTTTTTGTCTAAAGAATATACTTTTGTTTTTTTATCCTTCCAGTTTTTTGAAAAGAGTAATAATTTATCATAATAACAAATCATTGCTTCACAATCAAAATTATGTTTATGCCTTTTATTATCATAAGAGATTTGGTCGGGATATTTAAATTCAATTACTTCAGAATTAACTGTATCAAACAATTCTGCATGATTTTTTTTTACAATTACAATCTTAAGGTTCTGTCGGTTACCTGAATTATTGCCAAAATCACCTATGTAAAAATTCTCATTATCCTGTGCCAGTTCTTCCCAGTCGTTATTTACCGCATTTTTTACAATTATCTTTTTAATGAGTTTCCCGTTAGTATCTAGTTTGAATATTGCACTTTCATTTCCGCCATCATTAATTGTCCACAAATAGCCATTATAAAATGCAAGTCCGGAAGTTTCAAACACAGAATTGTTTAAGTTTGCAATTTTAACTATCTGAAATTCTTTTTCTTGTGAAAACGAAACTATAGAAAATAATGAAAGTACAAGACTATAAAGGATTTTTTCAAACATAAAAAAAGCCGTTTAAAATCAAACGGCTAAAATATTATAGAATAAGATAATATCAAAACAATTATTGTCCTAAATAAGCTTTAAGATGTTTGCTTCTGTGATTATGCTTTAGTCTTCTGATAGCTTTTTCTTTAATTTGTCGAACTCTTTCACGCGTAAGGTCAAATTTTGCAGCAATTTCTTCCAAAGTCAGTCCGTGGTTCATACCTAAACCAAAATAAAGATTAATCACATCTCTTTCTTTTTCAGTAAGAGTAGCTAATGCTCTTTGTATTTCTCTGGAAAGCGACTCAAAAATAAGTGTGGCATCAGTATTTGGAGTGTCATCACTCATATAGACGTCAATAAACTTTGTATCTTCATCCTGTGCAAGCGGAGCATCCATAGAAACATGGCGTGTAGAAATTTTCATAACAGCCATTATTTTTTCTTCAGGAATTTCAAGAGATTCAGCTAGTTCATCGGGCAGTGGAGGCCTTTCAAGTTTTTGCTCAAGTCGAGAAACTTCTTTTGATATTCGGTTAAGAGAGCCAACCTGATTAAGCGGAAGGCGCACAATACGAGATTGTTCAGCGAGAGCTTGCAGAATAGATTGTCTTATCCACCAAACAGCATAAGATATAAATTTAAATCCACGTGTTTCATCAAAACGTTTAGCCGCTTTTATTAATCCAAGATTTCCTTCGTTAATAAGATCAGGTAAACTAAGACCTTGATTTTGATATTGTTTTGCAACAGAAACTACAAAACGCAGGTTTGCCTTGGTCAATTTTTCCAGAGCTATCTGATCACCGGCTTTTATCTTTTGTGCAAGTTGAACTTCTTCATCAGCAGTAATCAATTCTTCTCTTCCGATTTCCTGAAGGTATTTATCAAGAGAAGCAGTTTCTCTGTTGGTGATTGACTTGGTTATTTTTAACTGTCTCATATCAAGATTTAGGTGTCGTTTTATAACTAGCTGATAATCAAATAATTGAACATGAGCTAATTAGGACTACAAAGGTACGATTTTATTTTTGATTAAAAAAATATTTTCGCTCTTTTATTATAATAATTATAAATTACATCCCAAACCCGTAATAAGCGCGCATTCCATTAGGATAGACACCTTCTATTAAAACTCCGCCTTTTTTCACAGATAGATATCCTATGACATCATCGACAGTTTTAACAGGTTTTTTATCGACAAATAAAATAATGAAACCTTCTTTGATTCCGGCATTCCAAAGTTTACCCTGTTCGAGTTTTACTACTTTAACACCATTTTTAAGATTAAGTTTGGTCATTTCTTCCTTGGTAACAGCTTTGAACTCAGCACCCAGAGAGCCAATTGCTGTTTCAGGTGTTGTTTTAATAATTTCAGTATTACCATTTTTATTTTCGAGTACAAGTTCTTTTTCAATTTCTTTGTCATCAGATATTAATCTAAGTTTGATTTTATCGCCAGGGCGATGAATAGCCATAACTTCCATTAATTCTGATTTTGTATTCACCGGTGCATCATCAATTTTCAATATTATATTTCCTGCTTTTAAGCCTGATTTGAAAGCTGGACCATTTTCGGTGACTGATTCAATATAAACGCCTTTAATATCCTTAATTCCCATTTTCTTAACAAAATCATCATCCATATCAACGAAAGTTATACCCATATAAGCTCTTTGAACTTCGCCAAACTGCATTATATCATCAATTACCTTTTTTACAATATTTACAGGAATTGCAAATGAGTAACCGGTATAAGAACCTGTATTTGAAGCAATAGCAGCATTTATTCCAATCAGATCACCATTAATATTTACAAGTGCACCGCCGCTATTACCAGGATTAACCGCTGCATCGGTCTGAATAAATGAATCAATGCCCGACTTACTGCCAAGAATATTAATATTTCTTGCTTTAGCACTAATTATCCCAGCAGTAACAGTCGATGACAGGTTAAATGGATTTCCTACTGCCAAAACCCATTCGCCAATTTTTATATTATCCGAGTTCCCGATATTGATTTTAGGTAAATTTGTCTCATTAATTTTAATTAATGCAATATCACTATTAGGGTCATTACCAATAAGAACTGCTTGATAACTTCTTTTGTCGTTAAGTGTTACGGTTATTTTATCGGCATCCTGAACCACGTGATTATTTGTAACAATAAAACCATCGCTGCTAACAATTACACCTGAGCCGGCTCCGACTATCGGTTGATTATATCCATATTGAAAGGGTGCAAAATAATTGAAAAAAGGATCACCAAAGAAATCGTCATAAGTATTCGTTTTTTGAGTGTATTCCGTTTTAATATATACAACGGAGTGAATTGTTTTTTCAGCTGCTACTGTAAAATCAGGATAAGTTGCCTGAGCATTTGACTTTGAGGTTAATAAACTAATTATCAACACAATAAATACATACTTTTTCATAATTTCACAATTTTAAAAAACCGGGGCGTTTGACAAATTTTATTCCTTTTTTTTGAATTATGTATTAACGGTGATGGAAAAAGTTTCTTATTGCATTATCTGTTAAAAATTGTTAAATAAAAACTAATAATTAATATTGAATTTACTAATTTTGCAAAGAAATCATTGTAATGCTGACATTCTGTCACTATTTTAAATAACTGCACAACAAGTCAAACAAATTTGTTATACTTTTTATCGGAATATTAATTGGCTTTTTTTTAGGCTCCGGTATCGTATGGTATAAACTTACAAATAGTATTGAAGATCTTTTTTCACTTTACAAAGGTCTTCTTTTTGAAAAAAATCAGAAAGAACTCAAAACAATAGTCTCGAACTCAGTTAATGATGATGAGTTATCGGAAAAAAAATATCATAATACATATATTCCGGATTCAGTTTTAAAAAACGATGAAAACAAAGAGAATCTTGTAAATGATTTTGACAGTTTATCTTCAGGCTCCGGTAGCGAAAACAATGCGGCAGATAAAGATATTGTTGTTGCAAAAGATGAAATGACAGCATTAAAAAAATACCAAATTGAAGGGTTTAAATCTACTGCTCAAGCTGATAAAAACAATCTTGATTCATTATTAACTGATGATAAGACATCTAAAAAGAAAAAAATTGACAGCTATATCACAGTTGAATTCTGGAAATCTCCTATAAACTACAAAGGATACCGCTTTGATAATTACAAACTTACAATTTTCGGTTTAAATGATTATGATGTAACCAGGTTCAAATCCTATAACGGCGGCTTGTATTTTAAGTGTAAAAATGATTACTACGAAATTGTTCCGACCGAGAAATTCAGAGCTTTATCAATGGTTACTAATCCTGAATTAATAAAAAAGCTTAACGGTAAATGATTCTATTTTATAAATATCACGGTGCGGGAAATGATTTTGTAATTATTGACAACAGGCATGATTTCTTTAAAAAAGACCAAAAGACCATTGCACGTTTGTGCAACAGGAGATTTGGTATTGGTGCTGACGGCCTCATACTTCTTGAAAACAAAAACACCTACGATTTCGGAATGCGATATTATAATTCAGATGGAATAGAGGGCACTATGTGCGGTAATGGCGGAAGATGTGTTGTTGCTTTTGCTCATCTGATGGGGATAATCGATAAAAAAGCACGATTTCACGCAGTTGACGGTGAGCATAAAGCTGAAATAATTAGCAGCAATGGCAATGAATGTATCATAAAACTTAAAATGTCTGATGTTAAAAATATCAAAAAAATTGATAATGACTATTTTCTGAATACCGGTTCGCCTCATCTTGTAAGATTTTCAGCCAAAGTAAAAGATATTGATGTTTTTAATGAAGGGAAAAGGTTGCGCTATGATGAAAAGTTAAAACCAGGCGGTGCAAATATTAATTTTGTTCAGATCATTAAGAATAAGCTATTTATGAGAACCTACGAAAGAGGTGTTGAAGATGAAACTTTGTCATGTGGCACAGGTGCTACTGCTTCTGCAATAGTATATTCAATGATCTCAGGTAATAATGAAGCAGTTGAAATTAAGACTAACGGAGGCAACCTGAAAGTTTATTTTAAAAGAAAAAACAATTCATTTACCGATATTTGGCTTGAAGGACCGGCAATGATGGTTTATAGCGGAGGAATTGAGATCTGGTGAAGAATGAAAGGCAAAAGATAAAAGACAAAAGATAAAAGTTACAGTTGTCAAGCGTCAGGTTTCAGCTTGAAAGCTGCAATTTATAAGTTAAGTGTCATTACAAAATATTATAAGATGATAAATCTCAGAGCGATAGAACCTGATGATATAGATTTGATTTATGAGTGGGAAAATGACAAAAGCATTTGGCATTTGAGCAGCACCATTACTCCTTATTCAAGATATCTTATAGAACAGTACATTCTCAACTCTGAAAATGATATTTATTCGGAAAAGCAGCTCCGATTAATGATTGATTGCAAAGAATCGGGAAAAGTTAGCACAGTTGGCAGTATTGATATTTTCGATTTTGACCCTGTTAACAAAAGAGCCGGACTTGGAATCTTTATAAATGCAGATAAAAGAAATAAAGGTTTTGCTTCAGAAGCTATTAAAGAAATCACAGAATATTGTTTTGGCAAACTCGCGCTTCACCAGCTTTACTGTAATATTACCGAAGATAATGATGCCAGTATCAGACTTTTTGAAAAAGCCGGATTTGTAAAATGCGGCCTTAAAAAAGAATGGGTTTTTAACAACGGTAAGTATTTAAACGAGTACATTCTACAACTTATTAACGATGGAAACTAGCTATTGAAGCTAAATACAGTTAAGTTTTCCAAAAATCTTAAAGAACTTTTATGACCGCCAAAAAAACCAAGCCTAAAAAGAAAAGCTCAAAAAAAGCCAGGAAACCTATAATAAAAGGCTTGCTTATATTTTTAGCTATTGTAATTTTTGCAGCATGTGTGGTAGGTTATAAATATTACAGACTCATTTACAAAGCCAATGTTGATCTCCATGGAAAGCTGACTGCTTATATTTATATTCCTACCAATTCCAATTATCAGAATGTCAAAGATATTCTTTATAAAAACGATTATATAGTAAACAAAGATGCTTTTGAATGGTTATCAGTAAAAAAGAACTATCAAAACAATGTAAAAGCAGGAAGATATCAGTTAAAGGATGGCATGACTAACAATGCGCTTATAAATATGCTTCGTTCAGGAAAGCAGGAACCTGTTAAAGTGACTTTTAATAATATAAGAACAAAAACTCAACTCGCCTCAAAAATTTCTTCACAAATTGAAGCTGATTCAAATCAACTTATTGAAATGCTAAATAATGAGGAAGTCAGTAAAAGCTACAATCTTAAAGGCGACAAAATAATGTGCATTTTTATGCCCAATACTTATGAGCTTTATTGGAATACTCCTGCAAAACAGTTTATTGATAAGATGTATAAGGAATATCAAAAGTTTTGGACAGATGAAAGAAAACGTAAAGCTGAGTTTGCGGGTTTAAGTCCTGCTGAAGCTGTTATTTTAGCTTCCATCGTTTATCAGGAAACAAAAAAAACCGATGAAATGTCCAAAGTTGCCGGTGTTTATATTAACCGTCTTAAAAAAGGAATTCCATTGCAGGCAGACCCGACAATAATTTTTGCTTTAGGTGATTTTGGAATAAAAAGATTGCTTAACAGTCAACTTGAAATTAACTCGCCATACAATACATATATTCATAAAGGTCTTCCTCCCGGTCCTATTTGCCTTCCGCCGCCCGAAACAGTTGAAAAAGTTATTAATTACGAAAAGCACGATTATTTGTACTTCTGCGCCAAAGAAGACCTTTCAGGCTACCATAATTTTTCTAAAACCTTAGAGCAACATCTTCAAAATGCTAAAAGATATTGGGCTGCGCTTAACAGAATGAATATCAGAAAATAGCCAACAAAAGCCAATAGATTACCTGTATTTGGAACCAGGAAATCGGTAGTTGGGTAAAAGTAAAATTAAAAATTACTACCATTCAAACCTGTTATAATTTAACATTAATGCAATATCAATCAATTAATTAATCTTTATTCTGTTTTGTGGATTGATTATCCCTGCTAATATTTTCTGGTTCCTAAATCTCAATTTTATCCAAAAATTATTATTTTTACATCATAAAAAACAAATAAGTCTCAAATTAAAAAGTGTATCTATATGAAAAAAATTCTGTTTGCTATTGCCTTTATCACATTAGGGATTTCTGTCTTTGCATTGAAACCTTCGAAAAATTATTCTGCAAAACCAAGCGATTATGGCATTACTTATCAGGAAGTTAAGATTGAAACCGAAGATAACCTTACATTAAAAGGTTGGTTCTATGAAACTGCAAAGCCTTCAAACAAAATAGTTATTATTAGTGGAAACGGTGATGGAAATATGGCTGATTATATCGAAATTGCAACTAATTTTACTTCTCTTGGCTTTAATGTGTTGACTTATGATTACCGTGGTTACGGTGAAAGTCAGGATTTTAAAATTAATGAGAATTTTTATATTTATGCACAGTTTGAAAAAGACCTGAATGCTGCAATTAACTGGGTAAGAAAGTACAATTCAAAAATGAAAACTGTTGATTTATATGGCATGGGAATCGGTGGTGCATTGTCAATTGCTGTTGGTGCAAACCGTGGTGGAGATGTTTTTCAGGTAATTGCTGATTCTCCATATTCTAAACTTGAGGATATTAAAAAGAAGATAAAAGAGATTGAAGGCAAAGATGTTTTACTGCCTTTAGGTTATAACAAATATATGCTTGAACCATATTATGCTCTCGAATCAAAAGGTACAGGCGTTTACAGTGTTCTTTTTATTTGCGGAGAACTTGATAATGTTTACACAATTGATGACACAAAAGCTCTAAGCAAAGTTCAGAAAAACCGTTCACAGGTATTTGTCGTAAAAGGCGCGACAAGATTTGAAACTTTTACGAAAGATAAAAATGCATATTTTGAAGAAATCAAGAATTATCTTAAAACCCCACAATAATTTAAAACCAAAAACCTTAATACATCATTAAATTTCTTAAAATTTAATAAAATGAAGAAAATACAGGGTTTCATTATCATGCTCTGCATTTTCTTTGTGAATTTTAATGCTGTTGCAGCAGAAACCCCGGATCTTTTATTAAGCAAACCGAAATTTACCTTTAAACCGGATGCTGAATTTACTTTCAAAAGCTTCGGGAAAGAAAGAAGAACTTCCTCTTTCATTGAAATAGCAAAAGACACTTTTAATCTTAATAAAAAAAGACTTGCTGCAGTGCTTTCGATAGAAGGAGCAGTATATGCAGGTTCAATTGCAACATTAAGCATGGCTTGGTATAATAATTACCAACAATCATCATTTCACTTTTTTAATGACCTGAATGACTGGATGTTAATGGATAAGTTTGGTCATCTTACAGCATCATATTATATTGGAAGAATAGGTTACTCGACTTTACGGTGGAGTGGCGTAAATGAAACCAAATCAATTTGGTATGGCGGCTTTCTTGGCTCATTGTATTTGCTTAATATTGAGGTGCTTGATGGTTTTTCTCAGAAATGGGGATTTTCGATAAGTGACTTTACAGCAAATACATTAGGTTCATTTTTGTTTATCGGGCAACAATTAGGATGGCATGAACAGAGGTTTATCATGAAGTTCTCTTATCATCCAACAGATTACGCTCAATACAGACCTGACCTTTTTGGAAAAAACTTCAGTGAAAGATTGTTAAAAGATTATAACGGGCAAACAGCCTGGTTATCAGGAAATATTTCAGCATTTTTGCCCAAGAGTTCAAAATTTCCAAAATGGATTAACATAGCCATTGGTTATGGTGCGGAAGGAATGCTAGGTGGTAGCTCAAACCCGACAGAATTTAATGGAAATCCTTTACCTGAATTTAAAAGATACAGAAAATTCTTTATATCTGCAGATATCGATTTTACAAGAATACCTACCAGATCTAAAGTACTAAAGTCGATATTTACTGTGCTGAATTTCATCAAAATACCTTTCCCTGCAATTGAATTTAATGATAATTCAGGCAAAAATGTAAAACTGCATCCATTTTATTTTTGATTTTTGATTTATGATTAATGATTTTTGAATTTTCAGGCTCAAACGATATTCTTTTAGCCTGATTTATTCATCAATTTTACTAGCCTTACGGAACTGTTCGTCACACTGAGCAGATTTTCTTTGAAAGCATGTAAAAAGAAAAGATTGTCGAAGTGTAGACGAACTGGTAAAAGTTACTTTCAAGCAGTTTTGTTCGACTTCGACACTGCACCTGTGGTGCAGGCTCTGTCTGATCGAAACAATGCAAGCCTCACAACATCCAACATCGCTGGAATGCATTCCGCCGGCCAAATGTGATCAGTTTATTTATTTATTATTTCTGATTTTTGTAGATAAG
>CAZELC010000049.1:0-12937 GCA_964512865.1 uncultured Bacteroidales bacterium | reverse complement strand
AAAATAAACAGTGTGGCGAACAGCAATATAAACATCATAATTATCTACTGGGTTTTCAATATTAACCACAAAACTCACAGGATTATCTCTGTTCCACTTATTATTCTCAATATCTACATATTTTTCAAAGATTTTTTCTCTGTTACAGGATATCAACACAATAGAAAATATTATTATTATTAATGTCTTTTGTTTCATTATTTGATATTTTTACAGATTATTACCGTGCAAATAAACTAAAAAAATATAGATGGGCAAGGAAAAATATTATGTTGTGTGGAAAGGAAGAAAAACCGGTATTTTTGATAATTGGGAAGATTGTAAAAAACACATATTTGGATTTGAAGGCGCCTTGTACAGATCATATAAATCAGAAGATGAAGCTCGTGCCGCATTTATAAAACCTATTCCATATTCTTCAGAGAAAATTCAGGGATTGCCTTCGAATATAGCTATTACAAAAAGCCCAATACTTGATAGTATTTCGGTTGACGGGGCCGGAAATAACATAAATGGTGTTGTAGAATACAGAGGTGTTTATACGCGAACCAAAGAAGTTCTGTTTAGCAGAGGACCATTTGATGGAGGAACAAATAATTTGGTTGAATTTCTTGCCATAGTTCACGCTCTTGCATACTGTAAGGAAAGAAACATTTTACTTCCTGTTTATTCTGACAGTATTACTGCTATTTCATGGGTTAGAAATAAAAAGATAAAAACTACGGCAACCCAAAATAATTTAAATATCAAAATATTTGAATATATTCAAGGCGCAATAAACTGGCTGAATAATAACTCATACAGCAATAAAATACTCAAATGGGAAACCCATTTGTGGGGAGAAATTCCAGCAGATTATGGAAGAAAATAGAAAGCAAAAACTAACATTTATTGATACAATCAATAATGGTAGTGAGAGCTTCCTGCTTCAGAAAATACAAAGTGTTTTTACCGTCTCTTTTAGAGCCCAGTATTCCTTTGCTCTTCAATATGTTTAAATGATGTGAAGCAGCTGCTTGTTCAATTTTCAGCTTTTCATAAATTTCAGTTACGCTTAACTTGTTGTTATTATCTAACAAACCTATAACAGCTATTCTCATTGGATGAGCAATGGCTCTCAGCTTACTTGCAGCAGCTTCTAATTTGTTGATATCTATTTTTGTCTTTTTCATGCGCAAAAGGATTTAGGTTATTTAAATTTCAGCTAAAGTATATATTAAATTAGTAATAACCAAATAAATAATGTTTTTTTTTAGAATTTTATTAAAGAAAAGATATCATATTTTTCTGAAAGTTTCCGCCTTCCTTCTAGGAATGAGAGTTCTACAAAAAAATTTACATATATAGCTTTTAAATTAAATAACTCTAACAACTCCAATGCTGCCAGGGAAGACCCACCTGTTGCCAACAGATCATCATGCAGCAAAACTTTATCATCACTTTTGAGTGAATCTTTGTGAATGCTAATCGTATTTTCTCCATATTCAAGTGAATATGATTTAGAATATGTTTCGGCCGGTAGTTTTCCGGGTTTTCTGATAGGAATAAAGCCTGCATTTAATTTGTATGCCAAGACACTTCCAAAAATAAATCCCCTCGACTCAATTCCTACCACTTTTGTTATTCCCTTATCTTTGTAATAATCAAACAGCTGATCTATAACAAAATTAAAAATCTCTTTCTCTTTTATAGCTGTTGTTATATCCTTGAATAAAATCCCTTTTATTGGAAAATCGGGAACGTCGCGTATTGATTTTGATACATCTTCGAGTGTAATCATTTTTTAATAATTGTTATTACACAAATGTAATTATTTTTTATTTGAAAGCTGTCCGCAGGCGGCAAAAATTTCTTCCCCTTTGCTCTTTCTGATATTTACAATTATATTTTTTGATTCAAGAAATTTTTTAAATTGTTCGAGTTTAAGCGGAGTAGATTTTATAAAACTACTATTATCAACACTATTATATTCAATAATATTAATTTTAACAGGAAAGCTTCTGCAATATTTAGCCAATTCCGCTGCATCATCCATACTGTCATTAAATCCGCCAAGTAAAATATACTCGAATGTAATTCTGTTTTTTGTTTTGTTGTGATAATAAACCAATGCATTTTTAAGCTCGGTCAGATCATGGTTTTTATTAACAGGCATTAAAATATTTCTTTTAAATCCAATGGCAGAGTGTAATGAAACGGCAAGGTTTACACCAGTATTTTCATCTGCAAATCTTATTATCTTATCGGGAATACCTGCTGTTGAAATAGTTATTCTGTGAGGTGATATTGCCATATTATCAGGAGAAACCAGTTTTGCAATGGAATTCATTGTGTTTTCATAATTAAGAAACGGCTCTCCCATGCCCATATATACAATATTGGTTAATTTCTTACCAAATTGATTAATTGATTTTTCTTCAATTAATGCTACCTGATCATAAATTTCTGCAAAATCCAGGTTACGTAAAAAGCCCCCTTTCCCTGTAGCGCAAAAACTACAAGCAAGCTGACATCCTGCCTGAGTTGAAACACACGCGGTGGTTCTGTTTCCCGAAGGAATAAGTACACCTTCAACATAATTTCCATCAAATAAAGAGAATGAAAATTTTGTTGTTTTATCGGAGCTTTTAATGGTTTTATAAATCTCAACCGGATGAATAACAAAATTCTCTTCAAGTATTGAAAGAATTTTTTTGGGGATATTATTCATTTGGGCAAACGATCGCACCGATTTTTTCCATAACCATTCGGAAACCTGCTTTGCCCTGAAAGGTTTTTCATTTATTGATTCGAAAAAACTTAAAATTTCTTCGGAGGATAAACTACGAATATCTGTTTTCTTTACCAATTTGTGAAGGTTTTTTACCAGTTATCTTCTTTGATAGCCTTAATTATCATCCCGTCTTTCAGGCTTTTTATAAGCTCCAGGACTGCGGTATTAACCTGTTCTATATAAGAATCACAGATAGCGGTATATTGCGGATCATTTTTATCGAGCCACCTTTCGAGCGGGAATTTAGAGGTACGTTCGACATTAAAATCGGTAAAAATATAACGATATTTATCTTGTTTAAATTCAAGTTTCAGCGTATAGTCAACCACTGCAGCATCTGATTTTTTACCATCTTTATCAATATTATAGACCTTTATTCTATGACGAACTTCAATTTTATTATTTACGGCATCTCTTACCCTTGTTACTGTTTCTGCATTTTTATAGTTTGCATTTATCCAAGCAATTGCCTGATTGTAAAGTTTTGCAGGTTCGCCAGCCTGAGAAACAACTTCTTTATAAGTAATTTTCTTTGTGTCTTCATCAACCGGAACGCCACCTTGGTTTTGAGTATAGCTTTTGCCAAATAACATTATGGCTATTAACAATAAAAATAATTTTATTTTTTTCATAACAATAATTTTAAGTTCTTTATTAAAATTTGACAATAAATATTTCAAATAATGGAAGAATCGGATAAATAGTTTTTAGTTTTTTTACAATTGCCTTTTTTTCAAAATTGTTTCTCACATCTATTATATTAGTTTCGTGATAATCGCCGGAATATTCTTTTCCCGCAATTTTCCTGCCCATTTTATACAGCCAGTTTTCTGTAGGACCAGAAGCAATAATAAAACCTTCTGGCTTGAGTACTTTTTTGAATATTTCGATATACGGGTCAAGTTCGTTAATATGTTCAAAAACATCAAGAGCTGCAATCGCATCATAAGCGTTTTCTTCTAATTTTATTAAATATTCGAGCCCACCTTCAATAAAGTCAATATTTTTGGGAAACTCAATTTTGCTTTTTACAATATTTAGTGGAGATAGATTGACATCAAAAGCTGTCACATCAATATTTTCTTTAGCAAGTGCATAACTTAATACTCCGCTACCACAGCCGAAATCAAGTACTTTTGTTGAATTTTCAATAAGATATTTATATGAAAATTCTACCCTTTTCCAAAAAAGAGAATCAATAACGGGGTTTTTATTAGCATAAGCAGGAAACGCTGACTCGTTTAATGCTTCATTTGTCCCCTGAATACTAAGTATTTCTGATATGGTTTTTTTAAAAGTTCTTTTTATACTACCGAATTCATTCATTTTTGTATATTCTATAAAGCACAAAACTAAATATTTTTTCCTTTAGAAATCAATTTATTAGGCGCAGATAATAAACATTTTTATTCTCTCTTTCATCTTCGGCTTCAATTTTCAACTCAATAACTCCCGAAGGCAAATGTTCATCTCTTTTATAAGTAAGAACAGAGTTTTTTGCATCATATTCGAAAAGAAGCCATTTATTGTTTGCTTCTCCTCGATATTTTTTTATCCCCGTCAGGTTATCGGTTATTTTAAATTTAATTTCCTGCTGCGTTTTAATATTTTTACCGTAATATACATTTAGCGGCGCAATTGATGGTCTAACCGTATCTATTGCCAAGGCAAAAGTACCAAATTTAGGGAGCTGGGTAACCACAGTTCCATTAGAATAAACGCCGCCAAAAGTCCCAGTAATTTTATTTTTGTTATCCAGGCTGACAACCAGTAGCTTTTTGGGGTATTTTTCAGAAATATTTTTGTTAACATAAAAACTAGCTGTATAATAGCCGTGCACCGGTGTGTTCTCGTCATGAATATTATAAATCTCCGAATAGAAACCAGAAAGTGCCTTTTTAAGCGAGAACTCAAAATATAATGAATCATAAAACGCTTTTGGTGGAAAATACAGACTTAACCCCGCACTATCAAATTTATTATCAACCCCATAATAAAGCAATTTATTTTTAATAGTCGAGTTCGATTTGAAATCAGTTTTTGTTGGTTTACCTTTTATAAGAAAATTAAGTTCTGAACAGTTTTCATTGAAATCACATACCGAAATTTTTATTTTGTGGGGTTTTTCATCTATAATATTAAGTATTCCAAAATCTTTTACCGTTTTATAAATAGAAAGTCTGTTCCCTTTTGAAACTTGGCATTTTTGAATTCTATTGTTATCTTCTATATACTCTTCATAATCAATGACACTATTGACATATTTAAGTGCCTCAAAATCGATTGAATCCATGGCATAAGAAAAGAAAACTTCATTGTCAATAGAAGCACTCAACTTGTAAATACCGGTTTTGTTGATATTATAATTTAGCAAATCGTAACATTTTAAACCTACCACAACTTTTTCAGACACAAATATTGTATCAGGTATTTTTAAGCGATATGAATTGGATGTTTTAACCACGTCAAAATCTTTATATGTTGTTAAACTGCCGAGAGTTCCACTTTCGCCTAATCCATAAATACGTAATTTTTCTATAACCGGTGGAAAATTATCACTGCCGGGGATACCATAAATATATGGATTAAGTGCTTTTTCAGAGGCAGTGCTTCTTATTTCAAAATGAAGATGTGGACCCGAGGAAATTCCTGAATTACCTGAATATCCAATAATATCATTCTTTTTTACAGGAAAGAGCCTTGGATCTGGTTTAAGATCAAACTCAAAAGATTCAAGCTCGTACTGTTTTCTTACAATATAATCATTCAGCAAAACATTAAATTCACCCAAATGCGCATAAACAGAAGTAAGTCCATTCGGATGAGTAATATATATTACCTTACCATATCCATAAGGAGATATTTTAATTCTTGAAACATAGCCATCAAAAATTGTATAAACCGGTTTCCCGGTCTCACCTTTTGTGCTGAAATCAATACCGGTATGAAAATGATTTTTTCTTAACTCACCAAAAGTTCCTGTAATTATTCTAATATCATCTAGCGGTTTTGAGATGGTTTTCTTTTGTATTGAGTTCTGAGAAAACCCATTAAAAAAGAAAAATGTCAGACAAATAATAATATTTACAACTTTGGCGTATAATTGTGGGAGTGCTGTCAAAACATAAAACAAAATAGTAAATAGAATTTATTTTTTCTCTTTCATCATTTTGTCAAGATCACAAAATTCTTCCAGAAGTTTAAATGCGTGGTTAAAGCCAAGCTCATAAGCCCTCATCCAATCCTGACATGCGCCATCTTTATCACCAAGTTCAGCTTTACAAATTCCTCTTATATCAAATGCTTCTGCATATTCCGACTGAAGGTCAATGGCTTTATCAAAATCAACAATTGCATCTTTATACTGCATCAGGTGATACTTTGCCTGTCCGCGGAAGACATAAGCATCAGCATTTCCCGGAAATAATTTTATTGCCTGATCAAATTTTGCCAATGCTGCATTGTAATCTTTTTGGTAAATTTTCATATTGCCCTGATTTAGCAAATCATCAAGAATTTTCTTTTTCTCAACATCTCCGGGGTTTTTACCTTTTATTACATCTGCCGGTGGAACAAGCAAATCAAGTTTTTTCAGGTCCTTATTGTTTTTCTTTATAAGCAATTCGAGCTTTTCTGCTGTCACTGCAAAATTTTGTTTAGATTCAACAATTGGAGATGCCACGATTACACCTATTACTTCAAGAGAATTGTTAATTACCGGCAAACCGTTGGTTACAACACTGGCGTCAGAGTTCATCTGAATTAGTTTAACACTGCCAAAATCCTTAATCTCATTAATTTTGCTTTCAAGACATCCAATTTTAGAATCTTTAAAATCTATAACATAAGCAATATCGCCTTGCTTAACCTGAGAAGAGTTTAACTTTAATGGCTTTCCCTCTTTATATGAAACTTTTAACAGAACAAGATCATTGTCTTTATCAACATCATAATATCCTTCTACATTGTATGATAACTCAGAGCCAATTAGACTTATTTGAGCTTTGTTGACTTTATTTATTACCTGATAATTAGTAACAATAACATCTTTATCGATGAAAAATCCATAGCCCAAAACAGTGCTGCCCTTAATTACTACCAATGAAGGCGAAATGCTGTTACATTTATTTTCGTTACCTTGCGAAAATGCAACTGTTGCGCAAAATATAAACGCCAATAAAAAAGATAATTTGTGCATAATTTTTTATTTTTTCTCAAAATTATAATTTAATAAAACCTGCTTTTCTGCTAAACAATTTAATTATTAACAAAATCACTGTGAATTTGTTGAGTTATAAACTAAAAGAAAAAAATATAATAACAATAAATTTGTTGAAAAACCTCTTTATAATGATGTAATTTAAGAAAATACCATAAGTATATTTGTTGTTTTGCTGAAATCATTTTTCCTCATAGAAATAAACATGTATTGTTATATTGAAACATAAAAACCCAATTGTTTGGTCGGGGTAACTTTTCGGCAAACGAATATCATAAGTCGGCAAATTTAATATGACGTTGACTTTTAACAATTTAGAAAATTAATAGAAAATGAAGAAGAAAAAACAAATCAATTTCGCTGAAGAAAACTCTCTATTACATAATGTTCTGCGTTTCTTTTCAAAAAATGCATTTAATTCATTTAACTACAAGCAAGTTTCCGGTAGTTTAAAGCTAAAAGATAAAGCAGCAAGGACAATTCTCTCCGATATACTTTATCAACTTGCAAGCGACAAAATTCTTTTTGAAACAAAAAGAGGAAAGTATCAAATTAATCCCAAGTATATTGTAGGTAGTGGATCGCAGGATTACATAACCGGAACCGTTGATATGAAAGCTACGGGAAAAGCATATATAACAACAGAATCGGGAGACGAAGATATTTTCATTAACTCAGGAAATACGGGAAAAGCATTACATGGTGATACAGTCAGAGTTGAGCTTTTTCCAAAAAGAAAAGGTAGAAAAACAGAAGGTAAGATTATGGAAGTTGTTTCACGCGCAAAAGAAAACTTTGTTGGAATAATGCAGGTTTCAGAGTTTTATGCGTTTCTTGTTCCCGACAATAATAATATGCCCGTTGATATTTACATTCCTCCCGATAAAATAAAAGGTGCTAAAAACGGCGAAAAGGCATTAGTTCACTTAATTGACTGGCCCGAGCACTCAAAAAATCCATTCGGTGAAGTAATTAATGTGCTTGGCAAGCCGGGAAATAATAATGTTGAAATGCAATCCATTCTTGCAGAATTTGATTTTCCGTTAGCTTTTCCTGAAAAAGTAGAAAAAGAAGCAAAAAAAATCAATACAATTATTTCAGAAAATGAAATTAAAAACAGAAGAGATTTCAGAAATATTTTCACAATAACTATTGACCCTGAAGATGCTAAAGATTTTGATGATGCAGTTTCATTACTTGAGCTTCCAAATGGAAATTTTGAAGTAGGTGTTCATATTGCAGATGTTTCCTATTATGTTAAGCCCAACAGCCTTGTTGACATTGAAGGTTATAACAGGGGAACTTCAATTTATATGGTCGACAGGGTTGTTCCTATGCTGCCGGAGGTTTTATCCAACAATGTGTGTTCTCTTAAGCCACATGAAGATAAACTGACATTTTCTGCGGTTTTTGAAATGACCTCAGCCGGGAAAATAATCAATCAATGGTTTGGCAAAACAATAATAAATTCTAATAACCGCTATAATTATGAAGAAGTACAGTTAATTATCGAAACGGAAACTGGTTTGTATAAAGATGAGTTGCTAAAACTTAACAATCTGGCTCAAAAACTTCGTGCAGAAAGGTTTAAAAAGGGATCAATCGGTTTTGAAACAGAAGAGGTCAAATTCAGGCTCGATGAAAATGGAAAGCCTTTAAGCACCTATATAAAGCAAAATAAAGAGTCTAATCAGCTTATTGAAGAGTTTATGCTTCTTGCAAATAAAAAGGTTGCTGAATTTATTGGTAAAAATAAAATTAACAATTCGGCTAAAACATTTGTCTATCGAATACATGATGCACCTTCACAGGAAAAACTAAGTAATTTTGTTGAATTTGTAAGTAAGCTTGGTTACTCCGTGAAAACCACTTCACATGCGGCGCTTGTTAAATCTTTTAATAATCTTTTTGAGTCGGTAAAAGGAAAAGGAGAAGAAAACCTCATTACAACAATAGCTGTAAGAACAATGGCAAAAGCGTATTATTCAACAGATAATATTGGTCACTATGGTTTGGCTTTCCCTTATTACTCGCACTTTACATCACCCATAAGAAGATATCCTGATTTAATGGTTCATCGACTGTTAGAGCATTATTTATCAGGAGGCAGTTCTGCCAATAAAGAAGAATATGAAGAAAAATGTAAGCACTCATCCGAAATGGAAAAACGTGCCGCTGAAGCTGAAAGAGCTTCAATTAAGTACAAACAAGCAGAATATATGTTGGATAAAATAGGTCAGATATTCAATGGGCATATTTCCGGAATAAGCAAATGGGGTATTTATGTTGAGATAATAGAAAACAAATGTGAAGGAATGGTTCTGATGAGAGATTTGGATGATGATATTTATTATCTTGATGAGGATAACTATGTTGCCATTGGCTATAACAACGGTAAAAGATACAGACTTGGCGATAAAGTAAAAATCAAAGTAAAAAAGATTGAACTTGCAAAAAAACAAATGGATTTTGTTTTTGTACAAAAAGATTGACTTATCAATCTTTTTTGAAAAATAATTGTATATTTCGAAAAATAAAAAACATTACCATGAAACAGAAAGTTCTATTTGTCTGTCTTTTAATATTTAGTTTTTTAATATTTTTTGGGTGTAAACCACCTGCTTATGTTCCTAATAAAATTAATGCTCCATTTATAAATGAAAAGTATGATTTTACTGCAGATGCCGGAATTGGTGTTTCGGGTTTAAATATACAGGCGGCTTTCTCACCGGTTAAACATTTGGGAATAATGGCAAATTTCAGCACCGAAGCCATTCTTAGCAAAGAAAACAACAGCAGATATAATAAGGTAGATTTTGGTGAACTTGGTGCCGGTTACTATTTAAAATTCGGAAAGCTTTTTTTATTTGATTTATATGGTGGCGGTGGAATGGGTTTTAGTAAAATTGTTCTGGATACAACCAACAGAACTGATGTTACAAATGTTAATTATTACCGCTTGTTTGCTCAGCCAAGTTTCGCTTTTACAACAAATGTTTTTAAACTTGATTTGGCATGTCGGTTTAACTACATTAATGCTTATAAATCCTGGGGACCATCAAGTAATTTATATCATGGTTCGTTATTTTGTTATGAACCTGCAATAACGGCAAAATTAGGCTATAAATGGATAATGGTATATTTGCAATGGGCATATTCATTACCATTTAAAGATATTGATAGTAATATTTATATGCCTAGCCCCTGGAGTTTTACCGGTGGCATTAGTTTTAGTTTTAATTTTGGGAAAAAATCAAAAAATTAATAATGCTATTTTTTTGAAATAATTCGGAAAGATTTTCTATCTCTCTAAACCCTGATCTATTTTATTGCCATCATATTTTTTTTCAACTCCATCTTCGAAAAAGATACTCAGTAATTTTGTACCATCTGGGTTGAATTTAATCCATTCGCCTTCTTTTTTACCCATCATGTACTTTCCTTTTTCTTTAAGTTTTCCGGTATCATTATAGAAATATAAAGTTTCGCCATCCTGATTTCCATCAACAAATTTTCCTTGAAAAGTAAGAATATTGAAGTAATAATGTTTCCATTCACCTTCTTTTTTCCCGTTTTGGAAATTACCTATTTCTTTTTCGCCATTAACATCATAAATCCATTCCCCATCTTCTTCTCCATCAAGGTAATTTCCCATAATAATTACTCCACCTGAATCAGAGAGTTCTTTCATTTCGCCTTCGGGAATACCATTTTTGAAACTTTCTGATCTGCGAAGATTTCCTGATTCATAAAACCATTTCCACAATCCTGTCAGCCGACCATTATTATTATATTTACCTGTTTGTTCGGTTTTTCCATCTTTATAATAAAATTTCCATTCACCCTGTCTTTTATTATCTTTATAAATGCCTTCGCCAAGTAACTCACTAGATTCATAAAACTCTTTCCAGGCTCCTTGTTTTAACCCTTTTTCATCGACAATACCTTCACCAATAATAATCCCGTTCCGATAAATATAACTTTTTAAAATTTGGCCTTCATGTGAATATTCTCTTCTAACGCCTTCAGGAATGCCATCTTTGTAACTGGCCACTATTTTAATTTTTCCATCTTTGTAATAATCAGTTTTTACATCAAGGCTGGTAAGTTCCGGAACATCAACCTGAAGCATATCATTAATATATTTTGAAATATTAATAAGATTTCCGTTAATATCGAATTCTTTATAATAACCATTTCTTTTTCCGTAACTGTATTCGCATTCAGTTTTTATCATTTCATTATCATAAAACTCTTTCCATAATCCATGTTTCAATGTATCTCTGTATCTGTTTATATTTTCGCTATTTACAATAAAACCTTTTTTATATTCGATAAGAGTTATAACACGCCCGTCATGTGCATATTCTCTTGCATAACCTTCCTCACGACCATCAATATATATAATTTTCTTCTTTGTTTTTCCATCAGGATAATAAAAAAAGGCATTCCCCTGCTTAATATCTTCAACAAAGTTTTCTGAAATTATTTCATCTTTTTGATAAGTTTTTCTGATGCCATTCTTTTTACCGTTCTTATAATTTATTTCTAAAACTATTTTTCCTGAATCACTATAGAATTTCCATAAACTATCAAGCTCAAAATTTTTTCTATTTCCTTCAGACTTCAGTGTTTCATTTTCATAAAATGTTTTCCAGTAACCATTTGGTTTACCATTTACCATATATCCTAAACTTGATTTTTTTCCATTTGGATAATGAAATACATTATAACCATTTTCATTAATGGTATCTTGGGAAACAACAATTGCAGCAGTTAACAGAAACGCTAAGGATATTAAATACTTTTTCATTATTAGCTTTAAGAAGACAAATATAATGAAATTCCGTATTAAAAATCAGTGTAGGTTGTGAAATTTAAAATTGTCGTTATCTAAATTTTTATGATAACTCAAGCATTCTGATTATTGGAATTCTTGCTTTTTCAATTAAATCGTAACTTAATATTATTTCGTTTTCTTCGTTTTCAAGACAATTGAGGATCTTTGGTAATGTGGTGAGTTTCATATATTCACAATCATTACAATTACATGATTTTTCACCGGGAACTATTAGAAATTCCTTTTCAGGTGAATTAAGTTTCATTTTATGAAGAATTCCAGTTTCTGTAGCTATAATAAATTTTTTTGATATATCATTTACAGTAAATTCAAGCAGTTTAGTGGTTGAACCAATAAAATCAGCCAACTCAAGTATACTTTGTTTACATTCAGGATGAGCAATTAATTTTGCATCAGGATTTTCAGCTTTTAGTTTAATAATATTTTCAATTCTTATATTATCATGTACTTCGCATGAACCATCCCAAAGCAACATATTACGTCCTGTAATTGAATTTATATATGTACCAAGATTTTTATCAGGAGCAAAAATTATCTTCTCATTTTTGCCAAAAGAGTTTACTATTTTGATTGCATTACTCGATGTGCAAATAATATCTGTAAGTGTTTTTATTTCAGCCGAACAGTTAATATAAGTTATAACTTTATGTTCAGGATGTTCATTAATAAATTCCTTAAAATCATCATATTTACATGAATCTGCAAGTGAACAGCCTGCATTCATATCAGTAAGTAAAACTATTTTATCAGGATTAAGGATCTTTGCTGTTTCAGCCATAAATTTAACACCGGCAAAAATAATAATATCGGCATCTGTTTCAGCAGCTCTTTGTGAAAGTCCTAGACTATCTTCCACAAAATCAGCTATATCCTGTATTTCAGAATTTTGATAATAATGTGCAAGGATAACTGCATTTTTTTCCTTTTTAAGTTTTAATATTTTTTCAGAAATATCATTCATTGCAAGAGTTATTAACTTTTAATAATAATATTATTATTAATTATTTTTATATAAAATTTTAAAATTATTATTGATAAGGGTGTTAATTATGTGCAAAATTATTCTAAATTTTTATTGCAATAG
>CAZELC010000048.1:0-12972 GCA_964512865.1 uncultured Bacteroidales bacterium | reverse complement strand
AACGAAGTTGCAGCAAAAAAGACGCATAAAGATATTAAAAGATAAAATCCAAACAGTTTCTAAGGTTTGCTTATCACTTCCAAAGCCTTTTTAAATACTTTATCTTTTGGAAGAAGTACAGGATAGAACGCTTCGTCGTTAAAAATATTCCTGCCGATAAATGCTTTAATATAGGTTTTTATCAGATCACCTGATTTAACAATATCAGCATCGGATTTTTTCACGCCGCTTTTTTCGCAGTAATTCGTGAAATCGTTGAATATTTGTGGTGTTATTACAAATGAGGAGATATAATTATTTGCATTTTTATACGCATTCAACTGTTTTCTGTTTTTATCAGCATACTCAAATGCGAAAAGGTATATCAGATTTTTATCATTAAGCTTTTTAAAATACGCCGAATACTCTTCCGATTTTGAAGAAACATAAATATCCGGCATTATACCGCCACCGCCATATACTATTTTCCCTTTCGGAGTTGTAAACTTAACCGTGTCGCCTTCATTTATGCTGTCCGAAACCATTCCTTCTTCTAAAAGTCGCTGATAAAATTCCATATAATATTCAGCAACACTGCTTGTATAAGGTTTCTGAATGCATCGCCCTGTTGCAGTATGATAGCGAGCAACAGTAAGTCTTATGGCAGAACCATCAACCAGTTTTGATTGCTCCTGTACCAGCCCTTTTCCAAACGAACGACGACCAATAATTGTAGCTCGGTCATTATCCTGCATTGCACCTGAAACAATTTCGCTGGCCGAAGCAGACATTTCATCTATAAGAATTACCAATGCGCCATTTTCAAATAATCCTTCACCGGTCGAATAATATGTTTTTCTTTTCCTGTGAAATCCTTCGGTGTATAAAATAAGTTTATCTGCCGAAAGGAACTGATCACAAATGCTGATAGCCGCATCAAGGTAACCACCTCCATTTCCACGCAGATCAAAAATAAGCTTTTTCATTCCTTTTTCCTTAAGGGTTTTCAAAGCTGTTGTGAATTCCTCAACTGTGGTTCCCGAAAATTTTTCAAGTTTTATATAACCAATAAGGTTTGTTACCATATATGCAATATCGACACTGTAAGTCGGAATTTCACCTCTGGTAATAGTAAAATCTATCAGTTGCGGTTTTCCTTTGCGATAAATACTGACCGTTACCTCTGTTCCTTTTTTCCCTTTAAGCTGCTTCATAACTTCCTGATCCTTGATCTTAATTCCGGCAACATTCTTAGCGTTGATTTTAACAATACGATCGCCGGGTGCAAGACCTTGTTTTTCAGAAGGCCCGCCATGGATAACAGCAATAACAATTATAGTATCTTTAATTACTTTGAACTGAACTCCTATACCGTCAAAATTTCCGACAAGCGGGTCGTTAGCTTCTGCAAATTCCGATGCAGGAATATAATCAGAATGTGGGTCGAGACTTTGCAGCATACCAGTTATTGCATCTTCTACAAGTTTGTTCTTGCTGACAGAATCAACATATTCCTGTTCAATAAAGTTTATTATATCATTGAGTTTGTTGGTATTTGAATAATTCAGATTAAAAACATTTGAGAAGGAAGAAACCGGAAGAAGCTTTGCCCCTATAATTATTCCTAAAATAAGCACAAGAGAAAAAAGAATCGGCAGATAGATATATGGGCGTTTGTTCATTTTCAGTGTTTTAATAGTAATATAATTATGCAAATTTACGAAGTTTTAAGATAAGGGTTGATATTAATTTGATTTTTATAAATACCGTCAAAAATGAAATTAATTTCTCTAAGAATTAAAATCAAAAATTTGTTTAATAAAATATATATTTGTATAGAACATTCTTTGTTTATCGAAATGTGCTTATAAAGTACTTTAAATGTTAATACCATGAAAAAAATAATTACCCTGTTATGCCTGATAGCTTCTTTTAACAGCCTGGCACAGGAAAAAGCAAAGCAGGACAGCTCAACGCAGGTTCCTATAATAAATCACCAACCTTTAAATATTGTCGGAATATCAAACAGCATTTCAACAAATCCAGCTTATACAGGTTTTGAAGAAAGTCACGTTATTGACATTAATGGAAAATGGGATAAACCACTTTTTGATATTTCTCCTGGTTTTTACTACCCGATTACTTATGGACTTTCATATAATACAGCACTGGGAAAGAAAAAGAACAACGGAATAGGCTTATACGGCGACAACAAGTTTATCGGGGTAGAAATTCTAATCAATTCAGATTTAACATATTCGTATAATTTCAGGATAAAACAGGAAAATAATTTGAGGTTTGGTATTGGTATATTCTTTAAAAAGGGAATATTCAATTATGACTCACTTTCATTCCCGGACGAGATAGACAGAAGACATGGGTTTATGTTCAATTCTGTGGAAATTCCTCCTGCTTCTAATACAAAAATCAATACAGGTCTTAATCTTGGTGTTTTTTATAATTACAGAAATTTCTATACCGGATTATCCTTTAATAAAATATTGCAGTTCAGCGGTTTTTTTAATTCTAAACCAGAACTAAATCCTGAGATTAACTTTTATGCAGGGTACAATTTCAAAATAAATAATCATTCTGTTTTTCCATCAGTTTCATTTGAATATCAGTCGCGAATATGTTATTTTACGCCAACAGTATTTTACTCATATAAAAACATATTTGTTGCAGGAATTAACGCTAAAAATCTTGTTTATCCCGGAATTATTGCAGGAGTTGATATTTTAAAAACTGTATTTATTTCATTGTCATGCAACGCCTTTGCAGATAATAGAAGAATAGATGCCTTTGGTTATATTGAATCAGTTTCAGCGAATTTGAAATTGAGTTTTGGAAAGTAAGATGTTGTATTTAAACCTATAAATCATGAAAATAAAAAGTCTTTACATATTAATATTATCATTTATCCTTATCACTTCCTGTAAAAAAACAGATAATGACATTATCTACAGAAATGAAACTATAAAAGTGAATAAAATTAATGATTATTACGAAGTGGATGAATATGTTAAGTTAAAACTTGACGCCACCTATCCTGGTGCTATAAGTTATAAATGGACCCCCACAAATGAAACCACGGCAATTATTGATTTTAATCCCAACTACATTTATACAGAGTATTCTGTAAATATTGTAACACTGGATACACAGTTGATTTTTAAGGTTTTTATTTCCCCTGTATTAAATACATTGTATTGCGCTTCTGCATTTTCTCCAAATAATGATGGAATAAATGACAAATGGAAACCTTTTGGCTCTGTAAGTAACTTAAATTACTACCTAACAATTTATAATAAGGAAAATTCTATTATGTTTCAAACGAGTAATTTAAATGAAGGATGGGATGGGAAAACGAATAATGAAATGCAACCTTTCGGAGTTTATTACTTTTTTGTTAAATATGAAACCACTACAGGAAAAAAACACACCAAAAGAGGTATGTTTGAAATGATTGATTATTAAGAAAATATATAATCTTGAATAAATAATCTTGAATAAATATTCTTAATATTTGATCAGTTCCGGCTCTACAAAAATTGACTTAAAACACTCATTATCATAATACAAAAACAGGCAACTGGAATAATTAAAATTTGGAATGTTCTTGAAATTTATCTTATTGCTATTTATAAAATTTATCTTGATAAAAGTCTGTTTTTGAAAAGAAATAGTATCAATATTTATGAATTTATCACCAAAGGGTAAAGTTATAGTATTAGAAAGATCAGCCTGTTGAGCCAATAAAACCAGGTCATTTGAATTGTTGATCTGATGAGATAAAATAAAAATTTTTATCGGTGCCGTATTATTATCTAAACTGTATAATGCTTCCTTTAATCCGCCACGGAACATGTAAATACCACGATAGTTATCAGGAATATTCATGATATAAATTTCCTTCGTCCGTTTTGTTGTCTGGTCAATAATTGACCTTAGGATTTTATCAGATTTTGCTGAAGCGCTGCTCCACAGGCGGTTTGTATCAATAGTGAAATAAGTAAAAACTATCAGTATAGCTAAAAAGAAAATATTCTTAACCCGGAATGGAATCGCAATGAAATCAATTATCACAACAAAAATAAAAACAGCTGCTACCGAAGGCAGATAACCATACCTGTCGCTTTGTACCTGTGACAAAAAAGTGGTTTCGAGATTTATAACCGGAAGAAGCAAAATAATAAAAACAACAACCAATACTATTGTCAGCAAAAGTGCCGGTTTGCCTTCCTTTTTTGCTTTGATCAGTCCGATAATAAAAAGTGAAATTAATATTACTCCTGAAATAATCATAATCGTGTATACCAATGCATTATGAGCAGGAAGATATCTGAAAAAGGCAAAGAACTTCAAAATGTAGAGAAAATAATTGTAAAAAATGATCTTCAGGTCAAAGCCAAGATGAACTGATTCATTATAACCGCCAACCAGCGAGCCGAGAGCAAAATATCTAATTATAAAATATGCCGCCAGAATAATAAAAAACAAAGAAATATCTTTGAGACTATTTGTTTTAATCTTCTCAACGGAAGTTAATTCTATCAATACAATTATTAATGGAAGTACAATTCCGATCTCCTTTGTTAAAATGCTTAATGCAAAGGATATAAGCGAAATGATCAAATGCTTAAGCTTTCCGCTTTCCTTGAATTCCAGATAGCAAATGAGCGATATCAGAAAAAAGAAAGCTGCAATTACATAAGATTTCGCCGAATACCATGTAACAGCTTCAGTTTGATATGGTAATGCCAAAAACAAAAGCCCCACAAAAATAAAGACATAATTATTAGTGATTTTTACTTTGTAATACTTGTAGAGTTTTTTTAAAAGAGTTCCGACCAGCAAAGCATTCATACAATGCAGCAGCAATGTAATAACATGATAAACTGTATAGTTATATCCAAATATCTTAAACAGAAAAAACTCGATTAAATGTGTTAACGGCAGAAAAAAAGCATCAGTAAAATTATTTTTCAAAAGCGAAAACAAATTGCCACGATATACATCAAGCCACAAATGATCATCGGAAAGGAACGAACTGCCCAGAATATTCCAGTAGCAAATAAATCCCAGAGCGATAAAGATCAATATGTATAAAAACTTCTTCATACTTTAGTTTACAAAAATATTCACCTGCTTATCATCCAGCATTTTTAATTTAGTTCCGAAATATTTATTAAGAACTATTCTGAAAGTATTAACTGAAGACATTTTATTATAAAATAAACTATAATCATTATCGGGCTGGTAAACAGCATTTAATATGCTGAAAGATTCCTCGATAGTTTCCTTTTTGCTTAGGTTCTTTAAATTCCTGAAACCGTGATCGCCCTGAATTATAATAATTGGTTTGTCCTTATTTTTATCCAATATTAATACTACCATCTTTTTTATCAAACTGTTACTGTACTTTACCTGTTCTAGATATTTTTCACCGTCATCATCAAAACTTATTTTTGAGTTATTGGTGTACAGCTTTTTCCCGACAGAATCATAAATATTAGGACAATGCGGCAAGGTTATATGCATTGAATAAAACAAAGGCTTTGTTTTTCGTCCGGCAGTCAGCACATTATTTATCTGGTTATCATAAGTTTTGTAAAAGTCAGGTGTTTTCGGACCAAAAAACTTTTCCTGAAAAAGATATATTATTGTTCTGTCGTACAAATTCTCAATACTTCCGGGTCCAACCCATGGCATAAAAGGATAATCAAAAGTATAATCGGTAATAATTTCATAATTATTCTTTTTCAGAAACCTAAATAGTAAATTATCATTCAAAAGCTTGTAAAATTCCTTGTAATTTATTCTATAAAATTCCTCCGGCGTTTTAATGTTCAAATATGACATGTTAAGCGCAGATATTTTTGATAGTTCAGTGGCATTGTAATTTGAACTTGAAGAATCAGAAAACCAAAATCCTTTTTTAGTTAGAAAGTTTTTTATCTTCGAATTATCATAATTCCAGAATTTTTTTAATGAGCTATTACTTGTATAACCATCAAAAACAAGATAATAAATATCCGGAAAAGTATCATTTTTAGTTTTTGATATTAATAATTGTTCATCAATTAATTCAGGTTTGAATGATCTTATCGAAATGTATTTATAACCTTCAATCAACAGAAATATTGAAAAAACAATATTAAGATAAAGTGTAAGCTTTATGAACGGCTTCTTGGTTTTGATTATGAAAATGAGCAAAACAAAATAAATTATTAGAATAATTCCAATCATCAGATAATGGATAGCCGAATGTAAATAAGTCTGAATGTTTTTAACAAAGTCAAAACCAACAATATAATTGAAAATATCAAAATAATAAACAAAAAGTAGCAAAGGGAAAAATGATAATAATCCGGCTTTTACATTGTTTTTTGTCAGCAAGCGGCAGCATAAAAATATTAATAAAGCTACGAGAACAATTACTAGCGAAAACAATGCTTTATCGGCAAATGTTGTTTTATAGTAATAGAAGTAAACTGTTCTTAATTCATTTAAAATAAAGATAAATGGAATAAGAAAAGTGTAAACAGGAAAAAGGGTTACAAGGTTTTTAAACTTCATGCCTTTTCATCAGATAAATGGTTCGTTGACCGTTCTTTAATTTAGCTTTTTCCAGAATCCGGAAATGTTTAATGAATGCTTCCTCAAATTTCTCAACCGAATATAATTCTTCATCAAATTTTCTGTTGATTATCAATCTTTTGAACATTTCATCTTCATTACTTACGAACTCAATTATAAGCCAAGATGAAATATTTTGAAGAGTTTCAGAAAGTTTCTCAAAGCCGATATTATTGCCAACAACAAGATGATGAATAAGTGCCAGAAAAATTACAAGTTCCGGTTTTTGTCTTTCATTAAGCGACATTCTTTCCTGATTGTTCCAACCAATTGCAGGTGAAGGATTATTTATATCAATCACTAACGGAAGAATATTTTGCGTTTTTTCTTCTCTGGTACTTTTATAAAATTTTTCGATGCTATCATGGTCATTGTCAAATGCAATGGTTTTGATTCCTTTTTGAGCACATATCTTACTGATTTCTCCTGTATTACAGCCAATATCCCAGGCTGATTGAGCTTTTGATAAAGTAATATACTTTCCCGTCAGGAATTTCTTTTCATTGTAATAAAGTCTGTTTATTGTCCCTGTGTATTCGTCCCAGGTTTTAGTACGGTTTACATAAGTCATTCCTTTAATGGTTGCTTTCAAACTCATGATTAAACCTGCCAGCGCTTTTGCAGAATACTTTGGTGCAGTAATTTTTTTATTTTTCGATGAATACTTATTCTGAAGTTTGCTGTGAACTATCAGATGAAGGTAAATTCCCGGTTTCATTCTGGCGCTGAACGGCAGCAATTTACCGGCGATATCAAGCGGAATTCCATCGATATTCGATTTCAGGAGCTGGTTTAGGCGAACATCCCTGAAAGACATAAGCGCAAGCGGAGCAAGAAAATGTTCACAAAACTGCCTGTAGGCGGCCCATGGTTTTTCTTCAAACTTTTCAAATGAAAGCGTATCAATAAGAACAGGCTTACCATTGATAAACTGAATATTATAAGCAGAAGCATCTTTAAGTACCATTCCGTATTCAAGAGCTGTTTTGTTTATTTCAAGTGTAAGCAATGCAGCATCTCTCAGTTGGCTAAAGCACCATTCGTAAGGATAGGAAATAAAATCGACTTTATGTGGTTTCAGAACTTTATAAATATCCGAATAATTGTCATCAACAACCGATCTCTCAACTTCAACATGTGGTATCAGTGCTCCGGCTTTTGTAAGTCTTTCATAAAAACCGCTATTGATCAGCATATCATATTCATCTCTGTAACTGCTATTTACAATCCTGAACACTTCGTCATTTTTGACAAAGATAAATCCCGAATTATCTCTGAATGATGATGTATGCCTCATTTATTATTATTTTTTCTGAAAAGATCACGAAATTTCAGCAAAGCAGCTTTTATTTTATTTTTCAAGGTAACTGCAACGAATATAAAGCCGGTAACTCCTGCAATAATAATTTGCAGAATAATGCTTCCCGAACCCGGATCTATATAAAGCAGCATGGTTTTTCGCGTTTAGTGAAAGTCTAAAATTATAAAAAATAAGAATTGATACATTTTTTATCTACCAAAATAATTTTTGTGTATTATATTTGGCTTTAACAAGTTGACAGATTATTAAGCAAGTGCTTAAAAATTATCCCAATTATGAAAATCACAATTTTTGGCTCAACAGGTCCGACAGGCTTGCATGCTATTAATCTTGCTCTGGAAAAAGGCTATAATGTTGTTGCTTACGCCAGAAATCCATCAAAGATTGTGGTGAAGCATGATAATCTGAAAGTTATAAGAGGAGAACTTGATGATAATCTGGCTTTGGAATATGCTGTCAGAGATGCCGATGCTGTTCTTAGTTTTCTTGGACCCAAAGGAAATCTTAAGGATAGCAGACTTAGTGATGGCATGAAAAATATTGTTGCAGCCATGGATAAACAAGGAGTTAAACGTATCATTGCTCTTGGAACTGCCAGCATTTCAGACAAAAATGATAATTACCCCTTAAAATTCAGGTTGCTGGTAAAAATGGTTAAAACCATTGCTCCTGGAGCTTATTCCGAAATCAGAGCATTAGGTTCAGCAATAATCAATTCTCAGCTCGACTATACAATCGCCAGAGTTTCAATATTGAACAATAATCCGCCGACAGGAAAGATAAAAAGCGGTTATTACGGAAAGGAAATTACAAATCTTGCTATTTCACGCGCCGATATGGCAGCTTTCTGCATTGCACAAATTGAAAGCGATGAGTTTATAAAAAAAGCGCCGGCAATCAGCAACTGATATGCGCCGACACACAAGCTAACCCAATTGTTTAAATTCTACTAAACCACGCCTCAACAAAGCTGTTTTGGCTATCACACATTTTTTTGCAGATTTAAGAATCTTTGCATATTTTTGTTATATAAAATCAAAATTCTTTCTTTAACTAAATAATAATAAAACAATAGATGAATATACAAACTAAAAAGCTTGAATTAATTGAATGGATTGCCCAGATGAGCGATGCTAATATAATTAGCAAAATGGATAAAATACGCAAGACTTATTTAACAATTACTAAAGAAAAAGTTAGACCGATGAGTCTTGAAGAATTTTATGCAAGTATTGACAGAGCTGAAAAAGATATAAAATCAGGAAAGTTTTGTTCACATCAGGAAGCAGAAAAAGAATCAGAAAACTGGTAACCATTTTATGAATATTATCTGGACTCGTGAGGCACTTGAAGAAGCAAAATTAATCTATGAATATTATAAATTAGAGGTTTCTCTAAAAGTTGCCAAAAGCATAAAAAGTAAAATATTTTCTTCAGTAAAAAATTTGCACAAACAACCAAGAAAAGGGCAAATTGAAGAGTTATTATCCCATAAAAAAGGAGAATACAGATATCTTGTGGTAAGTAATTATAAAGTGATCTATAAAGTAGCAGAAAAAGAAATATTTATAATGAAAGTATTTGATTGCAGGAGAAATCCTGAAAAAATGAGAACATAAAAATGTAAAATAAAATTAATATGACCCTGATCTTTATTCCTTGTTCTTTGTGTCGATAATAATTGTGACAGGACCGTCATTTAATAGTGATACCTCCATCATTGCACCAAATTCCCCTGTTTTAACTTCTTTGCCAAGTTCATTTCCCATCTCTGCAATGAACTTATCATAAAGCGGGATTGCCGTTTCAGGTCGGGCAGCCTTAATATAAGAAGGACGGTTTCCTTTTTTTGTACTCGCATGCAAAGTAAACTGGCTCACAACCAATATATCACCTTTAACATCTTTCAAAGAAAGATTCATAATCCCGGCATTGTCGCCAAATACTCTTAATTGAGCTATCTTTTTGGTAAGCCACTCAATATCATCAAAATTGTCAGCATCTTCAATACCAAGTAATACTAACAGGCCATTACCTATTTCTGACTTTACAATATTGTTTATTGTTACCGAAGCTTTTGAAACACGTTGAATAACTGCTCGCATTTTTTATTTTAGATTTTTGATTTCAGATTAATGATTTCTATGTAATCCTTTGGTAAGTTGATTATTCTTTAATGCAAATTGTAAAATATTTCATTGCAACTTTTCCCATTCGGCAATTTCTCCTTCTACAATCATAAAAACAGGATTGGGTTCAGGAAAACTGACAGAAGTTAATTCGCTTAATTTTTTGGTATCTCTTACTACTAGTTTTTTCTTCAAATGCTGAAATTCATATTCAAGTTGTCCTTTGGTTACTTCAATTTTAGCAACTGTTTTCGATACATTAAATTTAGTACTATCGAATTTATAATTCCGCCTTACTGCTTCTTTGTAAACTTCGGATAAATAATAATTTATGGATATTATTGGATTCTTTGTTTCTTTGAAACGAAACAGTTGCGGATGATTTTTATAACCTTTTGTTTTATTTTCTAATACTTTTTTAGCCAGAAGTGCTTCTCTCCATAAAGCAACTATTCCTTTTTTGTCGAGATATTTCGGATGTAATGACCAGAGGCGCATTTTTAAAATCTGTTAATCATAAATTTCCCACTATTTATCCTGAAGATCTCTGCCGTAATAAATATTCAGATAATTATTGTAACGCGATAAAGAAACCTTTCCTTCTTCAACCGCCGTTTTAACAGCACATCCCGGCTCTGTTGTATGAGTGCAATTATAAAACTTACAATCTTTTAAGAGTTTAAACATTTCAGGGAAAAAATGCGTGAGTTCATCCTGATTAAAGTCGATAAGGCCAAATTCCTTTATTCCCGGTGTATCAATAATAAAACCGCCATTGTTTAGAGGAAACATCTCTGCAAAGGTTGTTGTATGTTTTCCTTTTTTATGCGTAGCAGAAATCAATGCGGTTTTGAGGTTAAGTTCAGGATCAATTGCATTTAATACTGCTGTTTTCCCTACACCCGAATGACCGGAAAAAAGGTTTACTTTATTATCCATCATTTTTTTTAAAGCATCAATATTTTCTCCGGTAATTGCAGAAACCTCAATACAATTATAACCGGCTTCCTCATAAATACTACGAAAAACTTTAAGCTTTTCTTTTTCTTTAGCATTGTAAGTATCTATTTTATTGAAAACTAAAGTTGCCGGAATATGATAAGCTTCTGCGGTAACAAGAAATCTGTCGGCGAAACCGGTTGAAGTTCGCGGGCCGGCTATTGTTACTATAAGATATGCCATATCAATATTGGCAGCCAGAATATGGATGACTTTTGACAGGTTTGTTGACTTTCTTATAATATAATTGCGGCGTTGTTTAATATCGGTAATTAGGCAATCACAACCTTTATCAGCAATGTTGAAATCAACAATATCACCAACAGCAATTGGGTTTGTAGCTTTAAGACCGTGAATTTTAAATTGTCCTTTTAGCTTACATTCGTATAATGAACGGTAATCATCCATAACAATATAACTGTTTCCAGTTGACCGGATAACTGTACCTTTCATTATAAACTATTTAAAATTATAATATTTTCTTACCGGTTTTCTGATATCCCAAACACATTTTAAACCGTTTTGAAAAGTAACAAAATCTCCGGGTTTAATAATGGAGTTACCCTGTTCGGTTTCAATAATAACATCTCCTTCAATAAATAAACATTCTTCATCGCCATCATATAACCATTCAAACTTAGAAACTTCTTTGGTCCATTGTGGCCACTTTCTGATTCCTCTGTTTTTTATTTCCTCTTCTGTAAGATTTTCAATTATTACTTTCGGCATAACTTCAAATTTTTAATTTTCAACAATAATTGGATGTAGAACCTGAATTATAAACATTTACTGAAGCAAAGATATATTTTATTTGATTTATTTTTACATTTGAAATTCATTTGAAAACAATAATGGTTTTAAAAAGAGACATATCGGGGTTTTTAAAAAGACTTTTAAAAACACATAATGTTATAATCCTAAGTGGACCTGCAGGTTCCGGAAAAACAATACTTGCAAAAGAACTGTTTAAGAAATTTGATTATTTTTCTTATGACAGAAAAAACCGAGACGGCATTCTTTCAAAAAACATGACAACCCGATTGATTGGAAATAGCAGCAATATCATACTTGATGAAGTTCCTGAAGACTATAATATTAATGTCACAATTAAAAAGTTTCTTCTTAGCCACAAACTTAAGAAAAAGGTCATTATTATCAGTTCGACGGAAGATAACAAGCTTTCTTCACTTGCAAAAATGTTTCCTGATAATGTTGGAATTGCTGAAGTACTTCCTCTATCACACTATGAAATTAACCGTAATTTGCGGAAAGAACTCAGTTTAGATATTGTGACATTTTATGGAGGGATTTCTGGGTCGTATGAAAACTCTGAATATTTTAGAGAATACGTTTCAAATTATTTTTCGCAAATCTTCAAAAAAGAAATTTTTGGAAAAACAAAATCAAAAAATTACGATAAAATTATATTGCTGATAAAATATCTTGCCGAACATGTAGGTGAAGTCCTTAATTTTAATCCGCTTGCAATTTCAATGAATACCAATTATAGGAAACTTATTCCTTTGCTTTCGTTGCTTGTTAAATGCCGTATTGTATTTTTTCTTCCTGCATTTGAAGAAAGCTTCGGGCGAAGAGTAATTAGTTTCCCCAGAGTATATTTCTATGATACTTCTTTGGCGGCATATTTTAACGGTATAAATTCATCTTATCAGTTATCAACTAATAAGTGCAGGGATCAACTTGTTAAAAATTTTATGTTACTTGAAATAATGAAATCATTTTTCAATAAAGGTTTAAAACCGGATTTCTTTTTTTGGAAAGAAGTACTAAGAACCGATATTGATTGTATTATCAACCTTAACGGGAAAATTTTACCGGTGGTTTTTAAAAGCGACTCATCTCCTTATAATAAAATAATTAGCGGATCAAGAGTATTTTCAGAGC
>CAZELC010000047.1:7189-13014 GCA_964512865.1 uncultured Bacteroidales bacterium | reverse complement strand
CTGTTGCAATATGCTGTGTTATATATCTGTCGTCAGGCATACCGCTGAACCATGGAAATCCACCGTTATAAGTCTGCATTTTTTCAAGCTTACTCATAGCTTTATCAAGCTCACCTGACATACACACGAGGTCGAACAAAAGAGCTATATTTTGTTTACGCTGAGTTTCGTTTTTAGCTTCAAGAACCCATGGTGTTTCTTCAAGAAGAATATTTTTAAGCTCTTGATTTTTCTGAAGATTAGACAGCAAAGCATCTGGAGTAAGGTTTTTCCAACTTTCGAAAACCGCTTTAATACGTGGGTGAGAATTAGCAATAAAGGTAGCAAGAGAATTTGCATAATACCTGCTGAACACCTGTTCGGCACATTCGTAAGGATATTCCATCAGGTAAGGCAAGGCCTGTACCGCATACCATGCAGGATTTGAAGTGAATTCAAGAGTAAGTTTGTAATTCTTCATTGTTGTAGAATTGCCTGAATTAATCAGTTTGTCGAGATTATACTCTTTTGTTTGCTTTCCTCTAATAGGTAAAGGCATTGTTTCGGTTACCAACATTCGGTTAGTAAGCACAGGTATGGTCATTTCTTCACCATCAGTAAAATCATCGGCTTTAGCAAGTATTTTATATGTTACAGCCTGTATTCCTTCAGGAATAACAAGTTCCCAGCTTAACTGCTTACTTTGTCCTTTTTCAACTTCGAAGTATTCCATAGGTTGCTTGTTTCCAAACTCAATATCAACCGGCTTCATGGTGGTGGCATCAAAAAGCTGCAGCATAGCTTTCCCGCATAATGTTTTACCGGAAAGGTTACTTATCTTTGAAGTAAAGGTGATTTTATCACCCTCACGCAAAAACCTTGGCGGGCTGGTCATTATCATCATATCCTTCTGAGTTATTATCTCTTTTTCGAACTGCCCTATTTTAAGATCTTTTGTATGCGCAAGTCCCATGAACTTCCACTTTGTCAGTGCTTCAGGCATTGTAAAAGAAATGACAATATCGCCGTTCTCATCGGTCATCAGTTTTGGGTAAAAGAATGCTGTTTCATTGAAGTTCTTCCTAGCTTGAATGCCGTCCATTGCTCCGGAACCATTAATAGAATTATTATCTTTCCCGTTGCGGTTATCTTTTTCACCGGCAGAAACATCATAAATTATCTGGTCAACATTCTTGCTTACCTCTTTGTCTTGAGATTCCTCTGTAACAGCTCCTGTTGCGACAGACTTGGCCTCAGCTTTTTTCATGGCCATTTTTCCTGCACCTTTTGTCTTCACACCTGAGATGGTTGTAACCTCATCTGCCAATTCATAATCATATTTATAATCACCATCATAACCATCATAACCTCCTCTGTAATAGTAACTACCATAATAATAGTTAAAACCGAACCAATTGAGTGCGTCATAACGTCTGGAAGTATAATAATAATATGGTCCTGACGGAAGAGTGAAAGAATAAGTTGTGTTTATGTCTGTAAAATTCTGGTTGGACCAGTTAAGTTGTGAATAATAACGTTTATAAACATCAAAAAACCAGTTATTAGGCTTAAAGGCATCAAGTGAGGCATCATACATTGAAGCCAAAACTTCTGCGGTAATTTTCTCGCCTTTTTTTCCTTTAAGTTTTATTTTCCATTGTTCCTTTTCGCCGGGTATAAGTTTGTTGCGGAATGTTTCATACTCTACATCAATTGCTTTGTTAGAATATGGCACATTAACAGTAACATCATGCCGGTAAGCTCTGTTTTCCTTAATAAAGGTAAAATGAACAGCAAAATTTCCCCTGTATCCTTCTTTAATCGGGATATCAATTTTTTTCTGTTCGTTATTAATAACTATCCAGCGTTTTTCTATTATAAGGGAATTAAATTCGACTTCACAAAGGACATTTACATTTGTTTCGGTTGAACCGACAATAAAGGAAGCATTTTCACCCGGTTCTCCTTCGGATTTAACAACGGAAAACCAGTCGAATGTCTTAACAGGGCATTTGTTTTCTGTTTCTGAATACAGTGTGAAAAAGTTTGAATTGCTTACATCTTCTCCAAACTTATCCTTTGCTGTAATTTCAAGTTTATAATTACCGCTAAGCCATGATGCAATATCTTTTATTTTGAATAATGAATCAATCTTAGTATCGAAATCAAGCTCAAAGACAAGTTTTTCTTTTTCCCATTTAGCAGGGTTATTTTCATCTTTTCTTATATCATAAGGAAATAATTTTGAATATTCTTCTTCTGAAAGCAGGTATTTATCCGAGGTGCCTGTGAGCTTTTGCCTGTATGTTCTGTCAGGTTGCTTTAATCTGAATATTTTAATATTTCCTTTTGCATGTTCATATTGTCCGCTAAGATTATAAGTATTGATAGAGATTTTTTCATCAAATTTCTTTTCTATTTCAGATGGGATTCCAACACTAACTTCAAGTGATTTGTATCCGGCATTAACAATCGTGTTAGCCGAACGGGTTTCACCATTAATATCCGTTACATCTGCATAAACAGCATAGGAGAAAACTGGTTCCGATTTTTTATCAACACCATAATCGGGAATTGCTTTAAAACTGACCGAAAACTCTCCTTTATCATCTGTAGTGGTTGTTCCGTTAAGTATTTCCATTTGTGGAGAAGTCGGGTAGTAACCCCACCAATAGTACCACCAGTAAGGAAAGCGTGCTGTTCTTACAACACGATATTTGACCTCTGCATTGTCAATATTACTTCCGGCAAACGACCTGGCATTTCCTTTTACGACAATTGTTTCTCCGAGCTTATAACTTTCCTTTGGTTTATCAATAACAACCTCAAATTTCGGTCGTTTATATTCTTCGACAGAAAAGTATGTATTACCGTTATAATCTCCTAAATGCATCTGACCGTTAAGCAATCCCGTTGGTAAAGTGAAGGTGCCATTGAAAGTTCCATATTCATTGGTCTTAACTTCAATATCTGCAACCTTTTGATAGTTTACATCATAAAGTGTTACAGTTGTTTTATAATCCTTAACGACTTCATTTGTGTCACCATGCTGTTCGAGAACTATACCTTTAAAATACAAGGTTTGTCCAGGTCTGTAAATTGCCCTGTCGGTAAAGAAATATGATTTGTATTTGTTCTTATATGTTTTATAATACTTGTAAGTATAAAAATGATCTGTACTGATGAAGTCGCCGTTGTAACTAAGTTCTACAAAGCAATTTCCGTAATCATCCGAAGGTGGAGTCTCAAAATAACCATCCTTGTCGCTATATACAGTTTTTATTTTTTTATCCTCGTATTCCCGTGTGACATAATTATATTTTTCCTTAAATATTTCAGCTTTTACATTTTGCAGCGGTTCGCCGGTTTTCCTGTTAAAGACATTATATTGGACACAACCTTTGGTGTCGTTTCTTGATGTGTAGGAAATATTTGACACCCAGAAACCGGCATAAGAAACGATTTCATTGTTATACGAAAAATTTTTATCGGAAGATACCAGCAAGATATAGTATCCTTTGTCGAGTGCTGGGATGGCTATTTCTGCGCTGTGTTTCTGATAATCGCCGTCATCCTGAGTAGCAGTACTCCACTCCTTTAATTTAGGCATCGCAACCAGCTTGCTGATAAGGTTTTGTCCGTAGTACTTTCTGGACAGGCTGTAATATGAATCATAATCTGTTTTAATAATTCTGAAGTATGCAGATTTAATATTTCTATAATTCAATAGGGCTAAAATTGGTTGATTTGGGATATTTGATTCTTCAATTGTGGTTGTAAGCTGTTTAGTTTTAATTCCATTGGCGAGAACTCTGCAATTCTTTCCTCCGTAAGAATCAGGGTAACGGTCAATTGCATTCTGGCATAATTCAAGTGCTTTTTTAAAAAACATTCTTCTGTTGTCGTTCTGGTTAGGAATATATTTACTTCCTTCAATATTATAATAATTTGCCATTTCATAAGCAACCTGGGCGGAAGCCTCTGAATTAACAAAATCTGATTCCAGTATTTTAAGAGCATTCAAATAAAGGCTGTCCTTATTCTCAAAAAAAGCTATTCTTTTGACATAATTAAGTCTTTTAATATCGGCATCCACAAGTGCTGAAGGATCATTGTCTTTTGAATGAAACCTTACAATATCCTGAAGAATAATTAAAGCATAATATTTCAGAGAGTACTTGTCTTCCGAAGTAATTTTAACATCGGCAAATTTATTATAAGGTAATATGTAATCGGAGTTATTAACTTCAAACCTGTTAGCTGGCGCCGTAAGTCCGGGTTCTTCATTCATGAAAAAATCAACAGCTCTCTGAGCCAGAAAATCATATAATGTCGGTCGCAGATTTAGCGGTGCATCTCCTTTTACAACCACGAGGTCAAATATATCAAGTTTTGTATTTTTAAGTTTGTCAATATCGGAAAGCGATTCCTGATAGTTGGCAATTACCTGTTCAACAATTTTGCGAAGGTCCCAGGTTCTGATATCAGCAGGAACAAAGTTTATGGTTTCTGTACGGTTTAGAAAGCGGTATCTGTTCTGCTGGTAATATCTCCAGTAAATTTCTGCGAGCATTGATTGCAGAACAGGTTTTACCGGAAAATCGACAGTCTTGATTTCTGCACTTAAATCATTAATTTCTTTAACGAAGTCGTCATCGGAGATATATGATTCGAGTTTAAGTTTATAAACCACAGACTTAACCAGGTTTGGTGCATTTTTTTCCTGTTTTGCTTTAGTATAAATCAGCTTTACAACTTCGAGCTGTGATTTTGTAAGACCTTTTCTTTCGAGCGAATCGGCCTTTTTCCACAGTTGATCATAAGTTTGCGGTTTAACACTATATGAAGAACTTTTAGGGCTGCCGGGTTTCTGTTTCAGATAATTAAAAGAAACTGCGCTTAAGCTAATAAAAGCCAGCGCCACTGCGACAATTCGGAATATTTTCATAAAAATATATATTTGGTGAGAAAAAAAAATTGCATCTTAGATATTAAAAGTAATAATTTCCATAAGAAGTTTGAAAATAATTTTATTTTTGATTTAGGATTTGAGATTTTTGATTTTTTCTTTTTCCATAATTAACGTTATTTACATTAAATAATTTAAAATGACTTTTTACATAATAATCCTAATACTCTTTATTCTATCAATAATAACTATTATATATTTTAACAAATTCATCTCATATCGCAATAAAATCAAAAATGCCTGGAGCGATATTGATGTTCAGCTTAAAAGGCGTTACTCACTTATTCCAAATCTTGTTGATTCGGTCAAAGGATATGCAATCCATGAAAAAGGTGTTTTCAAGAACATTGCAAAATATCGTTCGGCAGCCGAAAATGCAAGCAATATAACGGAGCAGGAGAAGGCCGAAAATAATCTTATAGGCTCATTAAAATCAGTTCTGATGCTTATAGAAAATTATCCTGACCTGCTGGCAAATCAGAATTTTATCAAACTTCAGGATTCACTGATTGAAGTTGAAGATACCATTCAGAATGCAAGAAGATACTATAATGCATTAGTAAGAGATAATAATACTGCTGTTGAATCGTTTCCGGGAGTTATTATAGCTAAGACCTTCGGTTTTAAAACAGCGCAATTTTTTGAAATTGAGAATATAGAAAGGGAAGTTATTAAAGTGCAAGTCTGAAGCTATGATTATTTAGTAATTTAGTACTTAGTATTTAGTATAAAGAAGAAGTATTTAGTATTTGGGCTGAAGACTTAAGTAATCGGTGTTAGGTAATCGGTAATGGGAACCGGTGGTCGGTAATCGGTGTTAGGTAATCGGTAATCGGTGTTCGGTGGTCGGTAATCGGTGGTCGGTAATCGGTGGTCG
>CAZELC010000047.1:0-7089 GCA_964512865.1 uncultured Bacteroidales bacterium | reverse complement strand
GTAATTGGTGGTCGGTAATTGGTAATCGGTAATGGGAACCGGTGGTCGGTAATTGGTGGTCGGTAATTGGTAATCGGTGTTCGGTAATCGGTAATCGGTGGTCGGTAATTGGTGGTCGGTAATTGGTAATCGGTAATGGGAACCGGTGGTCGGTAATTGAAGACTGCAGACTGAAGACTGAGGATTTTTTAAAAAGATGTAGAGTTCCGAGTTCATATATACATCTACGCTCATATCGTCTCAACGGTTAAAAATAAAAAATATAAAACAAAAATAATATGATCAAAAAAAATCTCATTCTTTTCATATTACTAATTACAATCATCACTGTAAAAGCCGAATCATTCGATATCACAAACTATTTTATCGATATCAAAATGCGGGCTGATGGTTCTCTTTTTATTACTGAAACCATTAATGTTCATTTTAAGGAACAAAGGCATGGGATAATCAGATCAATACCTTTCCGATATGCACAACATGATTTTCCGGGAATGGAGAAAGCTGAAAGAGCAAGCTATACGGCGGATTATGAGTTAATCATCAAGGATATCAAAGTAATGGGGTTTGACTTTACCACCGAAACGGAAGGCGACTATTTAAAGATCAAGATAGGCTCAGCCGACAAATATATTGACGGTGATAAAACCTTTATTATAAGCTATATTGTATGGGGTGGATTAAATGAATTCAGTAATCATACTGAATTGTACTGGAATCTTATTGGGCATCAGTGGGACTGCAATATTGCAAGTGCTTCTTTTAAAATAAATTTCCCAAACTCGTTAAAACTTAAAGAAAGTGATATACTGCTTTTTACTGGTAAAGAAGGAGAAAAAAATAATGATGCCAATTTCATTCTTTCAAGCAGCTCAATAACGGGAAGCCTTAAAAAGCCATTTAAACCAAATCAAGGTTTGACAATAGCAGTTAGATTTCCGGTTTCTGCTTTTAAAAATACAACAATTCCTATCGAGGACCTGGCAAAACGATTTTATATTGATAAATTTTTGGTTAAGCTAAAAATTAACTCTGATGCTTCTGTTGATATAGAGGAAAAATACAAAGTGGTTTTATCTTATCCTCAACCATCATTCATAAGAGATTTTTATACGTTAAGAATTGATGATACATTAAGCACCAAAGACTATATAATCAAAAATATACAGGTTAATTATGAATCACCTGGAGTTAAAGATGCAGTATTTTCTTCAAAAAATGAAGGAGAATCTAAATTTATTTCACTGTACAGCAAAGCATCAGCATTCAGTAAAAAAATTGAAATAACAATAAAATATAAGGTTTGGGGTGCTATAAGCTTTAAAAACAAGAAAGCTGTTTTAAACTGGCCATTGAGCGGTGAAATGTTCGGAGAACCATTCAGAGGATTTGAGGCAGAAATAACAACTGATTCGCTGCTGGACCCTGCAAAGTTGAAGTATAATTTTTCTAAAGGCAAAAATGATAAAAAAGTTTTTCCTGTGGTAAATTATGAAATTGATAATAAAATCATCCGGATAAAATACAATAAAATATTTGCAACAGATGCCATTTATTTGTCGGGAAGCATGAGTGACAAAGGATTCAATAAAAATAAAATGCCTCTTGATATCAGTGCAAGTAAATATTATATTAATGATTTCCTTACAGAATTTACTTTTAAGAAAAATGGCGTTGTGCATGTAAGGCATGTTTACAAAGTAAAATTTAAAAACCCTTATGTTTCCGATAATGGCTTTGTTGCAAGAGAAAATCTCTACTATTCTGAAACATATCCTGCATTTTCCGAATTAAAATTAATATTGCCAAACTGGTCACTTTTTGGCGATTACACCAGACTTTTAGTTAAAAATATGAAAGTGCAAGGGAACAACGATTTCTATATGTCGGAGTATTATTTTATGCATTCTATTCATTGGAGTTCGTCAGCTACAGGAGCAGATTCTGTTTTTAGTTATGAATATGATGTTTTTGGACTTCTTAATGATGTAGATGGGAAATATAATATTAATCAGCCTTTGATAAGTAATTTTTCTGAACCAGTAAGAACAGGGATAGTCAAAATAATCCTTCCTGAAGGTTCAAAAGTCAAAAATATAGACTTTACAATTCTTATCAATAATGATAAAAGCAGAGCTTTGAATTTTGTTGCAAAAAATGATACAATTATTTGCAGCATGCAAGAGCCACTTTTTAATGAAGAAACTCCGGTAATAAATATATCATTACCAAAAGAAATCTTTTCCATATCATCAGTTCTAACATTTAAAATAATATGGCTTAATAACAGGTTTTTATTCTATCCGTTTATTGTTTTGATGATTATGTTTTTATTATGGTTTTTTATTGGAAGAGATAAGAAAAGCGCCATAGTTGTTCAATATAATCCGCCAAAAGATATTACACCCGCAGAAGCAGGATTTTTATGGGATAACAAGCTTCATAAACGCGACCTTGTATCTTTAATATATTACTGGGCAGGACGAGGAATTGTCAAGATTAAGGAAATTAAACAAATCGGAATAAGAGAAAACGATTACGAGCTGACAAAACTTAAAGAACTGCCGGCATACTCAAAGAGTTTTGAAATTACAATCTTTAACGGGATTTTTAAGAAAGAAAATACCGGACCGGTAAAAGTAAGCTCATTAAGAAATTCTTTTTTCATTACCATGAATATTGCAAATAAAGAGCTTCATTCTTTTTCAAAAACACATCAGTTTTTTGTGCCTGGCACCATTGGTTTTGGGATATTTTTAAGGGTAATTGCTTTTTTTGTTCTGGGCATAGGATTGTTTACAATGCTGTTTTCTGAAGGTAACTGGATTCAACAGCTTATCTGCTATCTTTCATCATCAACCATAATATTTGTATTTGGCAAGATAATGCCCAAAAGAGCGCATTTCGGTGCAGCAAAATATATAGAACTTTTAGGTTTCAGAGAGTTTATTAATCGTGCTGAAAAAGAAAAACTAAAACAACTACTTGATGAAAACCCGAAATATTTCGATGAGACAGTATCTTATGCAATTGTGATGGGACTTGGCAAACAATGGGCTGATAAGTTCAGCGACCTTATCAATTCCTCTCCAGATTGGTATCACTCATCAGATACTAGCTCATTTACGACAACAATGCTGGTTACGTCAATGATATCAAGCATGTATAATATGGATCATAATTTCAATTACCAATATACATCTTCTGCTTCGTCAGGTAGCGGTTATCACAGCTCCGGTTTCAGTTCGTTTGGCGGTGGTGGCGGATTCAGCGGCTTTAGCGGAGGCGGGGGATTTTCAGGCGGTGGCTTCGGTGGTGGCGGAGGCTCAAGCTGGTAGGATACGTTTTTGGATTTCATTTATCAATAATAAAATAAAATTAAAGGTGGATATTTTCGCATTACTGAACGACAAAAGCATTAAACCTAAGGGAAAGACAGAATTTCTGGCTAATGCAATTTTAAGTAGTAAAATAAAAATTAGTGATTTAATATTAAATGCTTCTGAATTAAAAGAATCATTAAAAGCAACATGCATCGAAGCAATTGAGTTCGCAACCAAAAAGAAACCTGAAATAATTGACAAAGAATGTTTTCAGTTTATGGTATTATCTCTTAAAGAAAAGGCCCCGCGGGTTAAGTGGGAATCGGCGCGTGTTATAATGAATACAGCCTTCCTTTTTCAGGAAGAGCTCGATAAAGCAATAATAAATCTGCTTGATAATACTGAACATTCAGGCACCGTTGTGAGGTGGAGTGCTGCTTCGGCATTAGGAGAAATTATGTTATTGAAGACAAATCATAATATTCAACTTATTCCTGCGTTCAAAGCATTACTGGAGAAAGAAGAAAAAAACAGCATTAAAAAAATATATGCAACTGCATTAAAGAAAATAAACAAATGAAAGAAACAGATTATATAATAATTCTTTATTGCAGTGACCAATATTCGAGCACAGAGTTTTACAGTAAATTACTGGAAAAAGAGCCGGTGTTAAATGTTCCCGGTATGACTGAATTTCAAATTGGAGAAAACGTTCTGCTCGGGCTTATGCCTGAATCAGGTATTGATAAGATTTTAAATGGAAAAACGCCTCACCCGTCATCAGGAAATGGAATTCCAAGATGCGAGATTTATTTTTACACAGAAGATATTGACAATACTATGGCAAAAGCATCAGCACTTGGTGCAAATCTCATAAGCGAAAAGACAATTCGCGACTGGGGAGATACGGCAGCATATTTTACTGACCTTGATGGTCATGTTATTGGTATTGCAAGCAAAAAGGAAAATAATAATTATGAGAAGTAGAATCTTTTTAATTTTTTTTGTGGTCATTTCCATGCTGTCATCCTGCAAGGGAAGCATATCTGACAGATCCGGCTGTAACAGAATAAAAGATGACTCTATCAGAAAAAAAATCGTATGGATAAATAAAGGGGTTGCCCTTCAGCATATTATAGATTCACTTAAAATTAACACAGATTCAATTAAAGTACTGATCATCAAGTCGGATTATGAACTTTCATTATGGTATGGAAAAGAAAAGATAAAAAATTATCCGGTAGTTTTAGGTTTTAACCCTGTTGATGACAAACGCCGTGAAGGAGATGGCTGCACTCCTGAAGGGTTCTTTCACATAAAAGATAAATATCCTCATCGTTCATGGTCGAAATTTATTTGGATTGATTATCCTACGGCAGATTCCTATCGTAAGCATAACGAAGCAAAGCGGAAAGGCAAAATACCTAAGTCAGCAAAAATTGGTGGTGATATTGGTATTCATGGCGTACCTGAAGGTTGTGATAATTATATTGATGATGGGGAAAACTGGACACTAGGCTGCATTTCATTAAAGACAAAAGACATAAATGAGATTTATGAAATATTCAGTAAGGCAACTATTATTGAAATAAGAAGATGACAATGATGAAATTATTTTTTAAAACAGCAAAAGAGTCACTCCAGCTTTAGAAATTAAGTGTCGTTTTTTTAGTGTTCATTAATTCAGTAATTAATGAGAATACGCTTTCAACATCAATAGATTTCATGCATAAGTTATCTTTGCATGGCGAAAATCTATGATTAAAAGGATTAACACAAGGGCTGCAGCTTAATCCCGATTCAATTATAATTACATTATCTCCTTTAGGGCCAAATAGTTTCGGAGTTTCCGGTCCGAAAAGGACAATTGTTTTGATATTGGTCATTGATGCAAAATGCCCTGGTCCGCTATCGTTGGTTATAATTATTTCAGAAATTGAATAAAGAGAGAATAAATCTTCAAATTGTGTTTTCCCTGCCAAATTAATTACTCTGGCAGCATTGGTTTTATTACGAATTTCTTCACATGCCTTTTGCTCATCAGCTCTGCCTGTAATAACAATTGTAATTTTATTATTAAAAAAATCAAGCAGTTTATTTGATAATTTTATATAATTGGTGGTATCCCATTTTCTTAATGGGATCATATCGACAATATTAGGGTTAATGATAATTATCGGAAAATCCAGTGCATCATTCAGCTCATTAACAAGCACCGATTTTATTAATTCTACTTTGTTAATATCCTGCACATATTTTTTTACTTCACAATTTGGCTGATTCACAATGCATTTTACCATTTGATTAAGGTCGTTATTTTGCTTTAAGCAATCCACCATGAGAAAATAAGCCTGTGAAACGTGAATATATGGATTGTATTGTATTTTATTGGTCATAAGGTTCCCTCTGTATGATAATTCACTGTTGAAACGGTGGTATCCAACTCTGTTTTTTGCACCTGTTAAATATGTTAAAATGGCTGAAAATCGTGAAAAGAACTCCATGTCAATTGCAGTGTTTATCTTGTTTTTATTAATAAAAACAACTGCCTTAATAGTATCAATTATAAATGAAATGATGTTCTTATTGCGGATTGTTATTATATTTTTTGGTGGTATTACATCCAGCAACTTTAAGATATGAACATTTTCCTCAAAAACCAAAAAAAACACCGAATCTGCTCCAACTATATTAACTGCTTCTTTAATGGCAGAATACGCTTGAACTGTAGCTCCCTGCTCAATAAGCTTAATGAAAATGATTTTTTCAGGTAATGCTATCTTTTTGCCGGATAAAAAAGAAATACAATTCTTCCAAAAAGTCAAAATAAACAATATCGGTATGCCAATCCAATAATCGAGAAATTTTATTTGTTTAGGAGTCATCGAATTATTTTTTCTTAGTTTAAAAAAGTTTAGAAAAATAATCAAAATAATGATACAATTATTAAAAACATAAAAGTACTTATACTTTTATGTTTAATTGTTTAACAAAAGAGCTTGGCATGTTTAAGAAATAGATTTAACTTTGTGATATAAATACCGGTAATCAATGAATAATGATAAAGTTATCGAAAGCAGAATAAATATAAAAAAGCAAATACCTTTCATCGTGCTTTTGCTTGTATTAACAACTATATTGTATATACCGGCCTTAAAAAATCAATTTAACAACTGGGATGATAATGCTTATGTAAAAGCTAATCAAAATATAAGTTTCACTAAAGAGAATATCAGAAAGTCTTTTATGGAAGGTGAAACTCACAGAATGTATGCTCCAATTACTGCATTAACACTTTCTGCTACATACTATTTTTTTGAATTTAACCCAAAGCCATATATTATTATAAACATTATCATTCACTTAATTAATACGGCTCTGATATTCTTCTTTTTATCACTCCTTTTCAAAAATCGCTATATTCCAATATTAACAGCAGCATTATTTGCTGTTCACCCGATGCAGGTTGAATCTGTCGCATATATTTCAGGAAGAAGAGACGTTTTGTATGTTTTGTTTTATCTTTTTTGTTTGTTATTTTATGTGTTGTATGAAAAGAGAGAAAAACGCTATTTGCTTTACTACATAATTTCATTGATATTTGCGATTCTTGCTTTATTTTCAAAAGGACAGGCGTTGACGATTCCTGCCTCACTCATAATTATTTCACTGTTTATGGGGCAAAACTATAAAACTAAAAAGTTCTGGTTAAACAAAATTCCGTTTATTGTTCTTTCTGCTGCAATAGCATATAAAGTATTTACAG
>CAZELC010000046.1:0-13047 GCA_964512865.1 uncultured Bacteroidales bacterium | reverse complement strand
TTTCTGTAAGAACTTTTAATTTGAAACTTTCACTATAACTCTTTACTATTCTGTCATCTTTTAACATAAATTTTAATGTTTATGTAGACATTTTCCAGGACGAAACACGAAACACACCGATTACCGATTACTGAATACTGATTACCGTATTACCGCATTTCACCTAATTGTAGCAAAGTTTATATAATAAATTCTATCCCTATGCTCCGTAAATCCCATTACTTAACCCGTTTTTACCATTTCCAAACAGGTAATTTCTATTAAAAAACTGCTTTCATACTATTAAAACAATACTTTTGAACTATTACTTTTCTGGTTTTTTCTAATAAACTAATGGTTTTTTGTGTTAAAATACTGCTTTTAAAGTATTAATTTAATGGTTTTTTCTATTTACGCAATGGTTCATTACTATTAAAAAACTCCTTTTTATTATTTCTTTAATAGTAATTACCCCAGTCCTACTAATTTCAATCTTTGATTAGAAAGATAAACCACTCCTAAGAACATCAAATTTCTATTAAGATTAGCATACTCCCTTTGCGATTTGCCATCTTTCATCTATCATTTATCCATTTCACTATATTACACCTTCAAAAAATCAATAATAAATCACAATAAAAATCGTTTTAAATGTCAGTACCTCAAACTCCTTCCAAATAGCAATTTGTGCCATAAAGTTATCAAACAAAGCCTGTTGATAAGTAGTGTTTTGCAAAGATTCTTATAGAATTCTTAAATAGTAATTTTGGAAATTAACAATAGCTTTATAACATAATTATAATGAAAAAGATAAATGTCTTAATTGCAGCTCTTCTTTTGTTTTTTATCACTTTTGCGGTAGTCACTAATGCCCAAAAAACTGCTATATATTCTAACCCGCTTGCTGAGTTCAAATCTGCACTTGAACTATTTAATAAGCAGAAGTTTTCAGCAGCTCAGAAGCAGTTTTCTAATGTTATAGAAATGATGGGCAATGAACAATCGGAACTCAGAAGTAACTCCGAATACTATATCGGACTGTGCGCTCTCGAACTATTCAATGCGGATGCTGAATATTTGATGCTAAGCTTTATTAAAAATAATGCTGAAAGTCCAAAGGTAAACAATGCCTATTTCCAACTTGCAAAATATGAGTTCAGAAACAAGAATTATGTGAATGCCTTAAGTCATTTTAACTCAGTGGATACTTACAAATTGTCAAATGAAGACCGTTCTGAGTTTTATTTCAAAAAAGGTTATTGCCTGTTTCAGAATAATGATTTTGAAAATGCGAAGAAATGTTTCTTTGAAGTTAACGATAAGGATTCAAAATATTACGCAGCTGCTAATTATTATTATGCTCATGTTGCTTATGCCGACAAAAACTATGAAACAGCACTTGAAGGTTTCCGGAAAATATTGAATGATCCTAACTACGGAAAAATTGCTCCTTATTATATAACCCAGATTTATTACCTTCAGGGAAAATATGATCAGCTCCTTGCTGTGGCACCTGCACTTCTCGATTCTGCATCACCGAAAAGGGTTCCTGAAATAGCAAAGATGATAGGCGATGCATATTATAAAACAGGAAAGTTTGCCGAAGCATTACCATATCTTGAAATGTACAAAACGAAAACTTCTGTGCCTTTTACAAGAGATGACGATTACCAGATGGCTTATGCCTATTATAAAGTTCCAGATTATAATCTTGCTATCGAATATCTTAAAAAGGTTATTGTTAAAGCTGATGATTCTGTTGCTCAGCTTGCTTTTTATAATATTGCCGATTGTTATGTTAAAACAGGCCAGAAGCAGTTTGCGCTTACATCTTTCGACATGGCGTATAAGATGGATTTTGATAAGGAAATAAAAGAAAGCTCTTTATTCAATTTTGCCAAGCTTGCTTTTGAAACTTCTTATAATCCATATAATGATGCTATTAAAGCATTTCAGACATACATAAAAGACTATCCTAATTCAAAACATATTGATGAGGCTTACGAGTATCTTTCTGATATGTACCTTTCTACAAAAAATTATAAAGATGCGCTTACATCCCTTGAAAGCATTAAAAATCTTGACCCCAAGCTAAATGCCGTTTATCAGAAAGTTAGTTTTTTCCGTGGTGTGGAAGTGTTTAATAATGCTTCATTTAAGGAAGCTATAAGTTTGTTCGACAAATCACTTAAACATTCTTCTGATAACTATTTCAGCGCTCAGGCTCTCTTTTGGAAGGCTGAAGCATATTATCGTACTGAATCTTACGACTCGTCAATGATGTATTATGAGGATTTTCAAAAAGTTCAGGGCGCCTTTGACCTTCCTGTTTATAATATTTCTAATTATGCAATTGGATATTGCCATTTTAAAAATAAAAATTATGCAAAAGCACTTGTGGGTTTCAGAAAGTTCATCACAGCGATAAAAAATGAAAAGATTGAAATTCAAAACGATGCTTATATGCGTGCAGGAGATTGCTTCTTTATGCAAAAAGATTATTCTTCTTCAATAGAATACTATGACAATGCTATTAAAATGAAAAAGCTTGATACGGATTATGGTCTTTATCAGAAATCTCTGGCTCTGGGAGTTCTTGGAAGATTCGAAGCAAAAGCAGCGACACTTAATGAAATAGTGAATGATTATAAGAACTCGGTTTACCTTGATGACGCACTATTTGAAATAGGCAATACGTACCAAACTCTGGCCAATAATCGTAAAGCTGTGGAAGCGTACGATAAGCTTGTCAATATGTTTCCTGGAAGCATTTATACAAGTCAGGCAATGCTTAAAACAGGCTTGATTTATTTCAACGAAAATAATGATGATATGGCACTCAAAACATTGAAAGCTGTTGTTGCGAAGTTTCCGGGAACAGCAGAAGCCAAAGAAGCGCTTGTCAGCATTAAAAATGTTTATGTTGATATGAACAATACGGAGGAATTCTTTAAGTATGCTCAGGGACTTTCATTTGTTAACATTTCTTCCGATGAGCAGGATTCGATAACTTACGTTGCTATTGAAAATCGCTATATGAATAATGACTGTGAAAGTTCTGTTAAAGGTTTCAGGGATTATATAGAAAAATTTCCTAATGGCGTATTCATAATTAATGCATATTTCTATAAAGCCGAGTGTGACTACAGAGCAGGTCGCACAGCAGATGCGCTTTTAGGCTATGATTATGTCGTTAACAAACCTAAGTCAGAGTTTACCGAAAAAGCACTTCTAAATGCAGGAACTATCAACTTCGACCTTAAGGATTATGTCAAAGCAATTGAATATTTCACAAAACTTGAAAATGCTGCAGAGTATCGCAGCAATATAACTGTTGCCCGCACCGGTATTATGCGTTCTTATTATGCGTTAAATGATTATCCTAAATCTGTAGAAGCTGCCGTAAAACTGCTTGCCACCGAAAAACTTGATGATCAGATGAAAGCGGAATCTTATCTCATAATGGCTAAATCAGCGTTAAGTATTGATAGTATCGGTAAAGCAATTTATGCTTTCGACAATGTGATAAAATATAATAAAGGTGAGATGGCTGCCGAAGCAAAATACAATCTTGCCTATATCCAGTACAAGCTTGGAAACTATCCCGTTGCAGAAAAAAGCTGTTTTGATATCATTGGTCAGGTACAATACGATTACTGGCTTGCTAAAACATTTATCCTGCTTTCCGATATCTACATGAAGACAAATAATGTTTTTCAGGCTAAACATACTCTGCAGAGTATAATCGAAAACTATAAAGGTGAAGATCTTTTACAAATAGCCACTGAAAAGCTGAAAATAATCACCGATATCGAAAAGCTTGAGGAACAGAAAAAACAAGATGAACTTCTGAAAAATCAGCAGAAGCAGGATGATGAAATTAATAATGTTGATAATAAATAACAGGAGGGAGTTAAAATGAATAACAAAGTATATAATATGAAATATTTTATTCCGGCAGTGCTTTTTTGTTTCTTTTCACTTGTGTATTCACAGTTATTTTCTCAAAGTAAAGAAGATACAGTTTACAAAGAAAGGGTAACTGTTATCGCAAAATATAACCCTACTGTATCAGATGCTTTTAAGATAAATATTAGTCCGTCAATTACTGATACTGGTATTACTGTCCCAAAGTTTACTTATCATGTTTTTGATAAAATGGCGATTACAAATTATAATGTTGAGCCTATTAAACCTGCACGCGTTGGTGATGCTACTGTTACAAAACTTTATAGAGTGCTTTTAAAAGCTGGTTTCGGTAATTATATTACTCCTTATGGTGAAGCTTTTGTAAATACAATACATTCGAAAAAATACAATGCCGGATTCCATTTTAGACATCTGTCTTCAAGTCCAAGCAAGGAAAGAAACTACGGATATAATGATTATAGTAATAATGAAGCAAACCTTTTCGGGAAGATGATACTTCCTTCACATACTTTAACAGCCAATTTTGATTATAACAGGGACGTTGTCCATTATTATGGCTACCGTACTGATGATATTCTTCCCAGGCTTGATAAAATGGATACCAAGCAACGATTTTCATATTTCAACGGCAGTTTCATTCTTAACAGCCATTACAGTCCTGATTCATCAAAATGGAATCATAGCGTTGGAATAGGTTTTTATAATCTTTCGGATATTTTCAATTCTGTTGAGAATCGTCTTGATATAAAGGCAGATGTCAATAAAGAACTAGGTTTGATAAAAATTACAAAATCTCAGATATTAGGAGCCAAAGTGGGATTGGAATATTATCTCACACAAAATACCCTAAGTTCATTTAACACAGGGCTTATACGATTACAACCATATTTGAATACCAACTTCAAAAAGTTCTTTTTCAATTTAGGAGTTAATGTTGTAGTTAAGACAGATACATCAACAAGTCTGCATTTCTATCCGATAGCTGATGTTCAGTTTAATGTGATAAATACGATTTTGATGATTTATGGAAGTATTGAAGGCGATATGATCCGAAACAGTTACAAAACGATAACTGATGAGAATCCTTTTGTAAGTTCTTTAATTTGTCAGGATTATTCCAACAATAAATTCACAGTTAAAGGTGGCTTAAAAAGTTATATCAGCCAGAATATTTCAGCTAATGCCATGGTTAAATATTCCCGTATAAAGAATATGCCTTTTTATGTGACAGATACTACCGATGTTTACAGGAACAAGTTTATAGCCGTTTATGATGATGTAAATCTATTTGTTGTTCATGCCGAGGTTTCTTATCAAAAAAATGAAAAGCTAAGAATTCTTTTCGGAGGTAACTTTTATTCATACGGCATGAACAAAGAGGAAAAGCCATGGCAAAAACCATATTTTGATGTGTTTCTCACTGCCAAATACAATATAGCTGATAAGTTTATAATCACCGCCGATATTATTTCAAACTCGAATTATTATGCTAAAACTTATAATAGCGCAGCTGTTGTTCCGCTTAATGTAAAAGGATTTGTTGACGGTAATATTGGAATAGAATACCGTTATTCAAAACTATTATCAGCGTTTCTTAATATAAACAATATAGCATCAACAAAGTACCAGCGGTGGTATAATTATCCGGTTCAGGGGATAAATATTCTCGGTGGTCTTACATTCTCATTCTGATAATTTTTAATTGTTATCTTTTATTGTTTTATTTGCAAAATTAGGTTGCCGCAATTCGAGATTCATTAATTGCTGGTCATTTTCTTTTGTTTATTTGGGTGGTTTTTTTATATTTGCTAAATAAATTAATATTTGTTTTATGATAGTAAAATATTTCCGTTCGTTATTCTTGATTTTGGTTTTCCTTTCTACATTTAAATGTTTTTCGCAGTTATCGATGGACTCTGTTATGCTTCATCCTGAACTCTTTCCGCAATATAATCCTGTAAAAAGCAACGATAAATATAAAGCCAATTCTGTCCCTGTATTAAGCATTTCCCCTGATTATATTAGAACCAAATCAACTTTACCTGCATTTGTTGATAATTCAACATTAATGTATGAAAGACCTGCCACAACTCAGGAAGGTTATGAATGTGGTCAATCTGCAAGTATTGCTCATGGTTTCACTTATGAAGTTGACTTTTTACGAAATTTGTCCGCAATGCTCTCTACTGATCAGGCAAATCAATATCCTTCGCATTTTGTTTGGGACTTTTTTAATGGTGGTGATCTTTACGGAGGCGTAAGCATGTTTGATACATGGGAAATTATGCGTAAGTGCGGAACTCCTAATGTTCAGGAATATGGTGGTTCATTGTCGTGGGGAAGCTATAAGAGATGGATTTCAGGCTACTCTACTTATTTAAGCGCAATGCATAACCGTATTGAGGAAATTTACAGGATTCCAATTGATAATCCGGATGGACTTCTTTTGCTAAAACAATGGATTTACGATCATTGTAACGGATCGGCGCATGGAGGAGTAGCTCAATTTTATATGGCTTTTGGAAGTCCTAATGCGACGCTTCCAAATGGAACTCCGGAGGGCGGAAAAACAGTTTATACAACGCTGGGCAGTTATATTAATCACACATGGACAATTGTCGGTTATAACGATTCGATAAGGTATGACTTCAATGGCGATGGAAAATATACCAATAATATTGATATTAACAATGATGGTGTCGTTAATATGAGAGATTGGGAAAAAGGTGGAATAAAAATAAATAACTGCTATTCAGGAAGCGGTTGGGGTAATGGAAGTTATTCATACATTATGTACAGAGCGTTGCTTGATTACGATGGTATTGATGGCGGTATCTGGAACCAGTCATGTTATATCGTTAAAGTTAAAGAAGACCTTCATCCAAAGCTCACATACAAAATCAGATTAAAACACGATATTAGAAATATGGTTAAAGTTGTTGCCGGTATGTCAACATATACTTCTGCAACAAAACCTGAATATTATATCGATTTCCCGATTGTAAGTTATCAGGGAGGTGCTTTCTATATGCAGGGTGGAACCACAGAAGCAGATAAAACTTTTGAGTATGGGCTTGACGTTACACCATTCTTAAGCTATATTAACAGTGGGCAAACAGTAAAATTCTTCCTTGATGTTTATGAAAAAGATCCTTCCGCCACAGGGACGGGAGAAGTTCAGTATTTCTCATTATTTGATTATAATGGAGTTACAACTGAAACTGTTGGTCAATCTACCACAGTGCCTATGAATAATAATGATACGACCAGATTTTCACTTATAAAAACTGTTAATTTCGATAAAGTTGAGATTACTACAGATTCATTGCCGGCAGCTAATCTTTATACACCTTATTCTTATCAACTTCAGGCAGCAAATGGTGCAACACCATATCACTGGGAACTGAAATTCAATTATGCGGAAACATCTTCATCTGCTACTTTCCCTAATGCAAACACAACCCAGTTATCGTTCGTTTCGGTTGGTAATGGTGATTATTTCGCTGAACAGAACCTAAGCTTTGATTTTCCCTTTTATGATAAAAAATTCAATAAAGTAATTGTTGGCAGAAATGGTTACCTGAAATTCGACAGCCAACTTTGGACGCGACATTTCCAAATTGATAACAGACTTGTGTTCAGAGAAAATAAAGTAATAGCTCCCTTTATTGCAGCACTTGATATTTCTGGTTCAGGAAACGGTGTTTGGTATTCAGGAGATGCAAATTCGGCGACTTTCAGATGGAATGCAACATTATCAGGTTCTGCAGTTAATTTCGCTGTTAAGATTTATCCCAGTGGACTTATTGAGTTTTATTACGGAAATATGAGCTTCCCTGCAGGTACAGTTTGGTTTGGTGGCGTTTCAAGAGGCGACAATATGAACTACAACTTTACAAAGTTTTGCGGAAAACTGGCCGGAAATACAACACCAATAAAAAGCACATTTTCTACAACCCCATTTCCTATTGGATTTTCTTTGTCTGAAAGTGGATTATTTACCGGATTACCAAACGAACAAATAGCAAATTCTAATATTAATTTCATGGTAACCGATAATGATAATATTATAGCTTTGAAATCTTTAGCTTTTTCGACTAAAGGTGTTTTGGTGAGTTATAAAGTTCATGCCGGCGGCGACAGCATTATAAATGCAGGGGAAAGCGTATTACTCGATGTTAAAGTTAAAAATACGAGCACTGTTAACCTTAGTAATGCTGACATGAAAATATTTATTAATGATTCGCTGGTAAGTCTTACTGATAGTATAGAACATATTGGTAATCTTAATATTGGCGATTCATTAACATTTACTAATGCTTTTTCTTTTAATGTTGATAATTCTACTATTGATGGACATATTATTGATGTCAATTCACAGATATACTCAGCGCCTGCTGATACATTTTTCAATGATCACAAGTTTACTGTAAATTCATTTATTCTGATAAAACAAGCTGAGCAATTGCTTGATGGAAATAATAACGAATTGGAACCTGATGAAACCGCAACGCTTAAGATAGATATTTCAAATATCGGCGGTTCCCCTGCAACTAATGTCGTTGGGAAAATTTCTACAGGCGATCCATATATTGATATTTCGACTTCCATTGCTAATGTGAATACAATAAACTCAGGACAAACAAAAAGTATGTTTTTTATTGTACATGCTTCACCTCTAATTCCAACTCCGAGAATTGTAATTATTGATTTATTGGTTACTGCCGGAAGCGGCTATATTATGCATAATTATGTCACATTGAATATTGGGCAAACCGGTGAAACATTTGAAACCGAGGACTTTTCTGCATACCCTTGGAATCAGAGTGGCAATGTTCCATGGTATGTTCAGGATACCGTATTTTATGGCGGTTCTAATGCAGCTAAATCGGGTAATATCTCAGATAATCAGGAGTCAACATTGTATATCGTTCAGTCTGTAATTGCCGATGGTCCGATAAAGTTCTATAAAAAAGTATCATGCGAAGCAGACGCAAACAATCATAATTATGATTATCTGGCTTTTTTTATTGATAATGTGGAAAAGAAACGTTGGGATGGAGTTATTGATTGGAGTCCTGAGTCATATCCGGTTACAACAGGCAATCACACTTTTAAATGGGTATATCATAAAGATTATTCAGTTAGTACCGGCGGCGATTGCGCATGGCTCGACAATATAATATTCCCAATATCAGGAGATTCTACACCTCAATTAAATGCACTTCCAAATCCGATTTTTAAAGCAATTGGTCAAAATGCGATTGATACCAGCCATATCACAATTAGTAATACAGGGAACGGAATAGTATTTTTCAATAATAGCGTTTCTTATGTCGGATCGGGAATAAATTACAACTGGTTGCAGCCCAATTATTATAATGGCTGCATTATTAATGGTGAGAGCAATTATCTGAAACTTGTGTTTAATGCCACCGGTCTTGCACTTGGCACTTATGATGCAACTCTTACACTTGATGCTAATTCAATTAATCAAATAAACATTCCGGTAACCATGGAGGTAAACACTTATATTGGAATTGATGAAAATGATAAAAGTTTTAATATCGGTTTCTCTCCAAACCCTTTTAAAACATCATGTAAACTTTTAATAAATGCTCAGGTTAGCACTTCCGTGAGTATTGATATTTATAACACTTCCGGGCAAATTGTAAACTCGCTTATTAAAAATGAAAAAATTGGCGCTGGAAATTCCACAATAATTTGGGATGGCAAAACATCATCAGGAAAGGAATTACCGGTTGGTGTTTATTATTGTAAAATAAGCTATGCTGATGCTGTCGAAACGATAAAACTTGTAAAAATAAAATAAAAGCTACTTCATGGTCTTCAGCAGCAGCCTGTTTTTGCTCTATTTTTTGCCTTTTTTCCTATTAATCTATTACTTCCTTCCGCTGAAGTTCAAAAACTTCTTTGCTATGGTCGCCAGCCTGTTGTTTTACGCTTGGGGTGCACCAAAATATGTTTTTATAGTTGTTTTTTCTATCTTTCTTGACTTTTTCCTTGCCCAGCAAATTGATAAACACGAAGGTAGGAAGAGAAAACTGCTTCTTATAACTGCTGTTGCCATAAATATTTCATTTTTGCTATATTTTAAATATGCTAATTTTTTTATTCATAATATTAACAATTCTCTTGGATTATTGGGCTTTGGAACTGTTAAATGGACCAGTGTTGCGCTCCCCATAGGCATTTCTTTTTTTACATTTCATGAAATGAGCTATGTGATTGATGTGTACCGCCGTGTAAAGGCACCGTTGAAAAAACTATCGGACTATGCTTTATATATTCTGTTTTTTCCTCAGCTTATAGCAGGACCGATTATAAGGTTTAATGAAATTGCTGATCAGATACAGGACAGGAAGTTTCAGGACAATGTTGATAACAGGCTTGTGGGATTTTTTAGATTTTGTATCGGGTTGGGCAAAAAGGTACTGATAGCCAATGTGATGGGGGCACAAGCTGATTATGTGTTTTCGCAGAATATTGTAAATATATCAACTCCAGATGCCTGGTTAGGAATTCTTGCATATACATTTCAAATTTATTATGACTTTTCAGGATATTCCGATATGGCTATTGGTATTGCTTTGATGATTGGATTTAAATTTCCTGAAAATTTTGACAATCCTTACATATCTCAGAATATCACTGAATTCTGGCGCAGATGGCATATTACACTAAGCCGCTGGATGAGAGATTATCTTTATATTCCACTTGGAGGTAACAGAGTGTCAAAACCCAGAATGTACCTCAATCTGTGGCTTGTATTTCTTATTTCAGGGTTCTGGCATGGTGCTTCATGGAATTTTATGCTTTGGGGAGCTTACCATGGTTTTTTTCTGGTAGCCGACAGGTTGTTTTTGCTTAAAATACTTAATAAGATTGGAAAACTTCCTGCTATTATATTTACTTTTTTTGTTACAATAATCGGATGGGTTCTTTTCAGGATAGAGAGCATTTCCGGTATAAAGAACTTTCTGCAAAAAATGTTCTCTATGGATTTTCATGAAAGCTATCTTTATTTTAATGATAAGTTTTATGCGATATTTTTCATAGCTGTTTTCTTCGCTTTTTATGGTGCTTTTGGGAAAATTCAAAAATTCCAGATTAAAATGTTCAGCCCTCAAAAGCATACAATGTCTTATATCGTGCTGGTCTTTCTTGGGATTTCATTATTTGTTTTAAGCCTGGCATCAATTACGTCTTATGGGTTTAACCCTTTTATATATTTTAGATTTTAGAAATGCAGATGTTTAAGAAAATACTTTTTGGATTTATATTGGCTTTGATGTTTCTGCCTTTCTTACAGTTTGAGTTTAATTTGATTGAACTTAAACCCTTGGATGGCGCATTTTTGCTTTCACAAAAACCGGATACTAAAGAATTTACATGGACATCCTGGTTTAATGAGAAATTTCAGAATTCTTTTAACAAAGCTGTTGAAGATAATATAGGATTCCGAAGTTTTCTTGTAAGACTTAATAATCAAATAAACTTCTGGCTTTTTAAGTACACTGATAACAAAAATATGGTCATCGGAAAAGATGATTATCTTTATGAAGAAGGATATATTTTGGCATATACAGGTAGCAATTTCGTTGGGAAAGAATTTCTGAACAAGAGGATCGATAGGTTAAAAACTGTGCAGGATTATCTCAAAAAAGAGAAAAATATTGATCTTATCTTGGTATTTGAACCGGGAAAAGCTTCTTTCGACAGTGAATTTATTCCTGAAAAATATAAGAAAAAAAGTATCTCAAATTATGAATATTGCGCTCAAAGATGCACCGAAACGGGAGTGAGTTTTATTGACCTCAACAAATATTTTCTTCATCTTAAAAATCAATCTAAATTTCCTTTGTATCCAAAATACAGCGTTCACTGGAGTACTTATGGAATGACGCTGGCAATGGATTCAATAATTAGATATATTGAAGAAATCAGAAATATTGATATGCCCGAAATGAATTGGAGCAGTATAAAAGTTACTGATAGCTCTAAAGATGCAGATTTTGATGCCGAGAATACACTTAATCTGCTTTATAGTTTTCCAAATTTAAAACTTGGCTATCCTCAGATTAGGTTTGGAAGTTATGAAGGAAAACACAAACCGATGGTACTTACGGTTGCTGATAGCTATTTCTGGAGCGTTTATAACAACAAAATTCCAAAAAATCTTTTTGCAAATGAACAGTTCTGGTATTATGGTAAAACAATATATCCTGATATATTTGGTCCGGCAGCAAAACATGTTACTGACTCAATTTTTAATTCTGATATTGAAAAACAGGAAGTAATTCTTTTAATGATTACAGAAATGAACCTTTATAACGCCTTCTGGGGTTTTACCGATAAACTTTATCGTAAATATTTCCCTCAGGCTGAAAAGGATGATGAATATGAATGTATAGGAAGTATTATTGAAAATGATTATTGGCTTAGATGCACTATTGATAGTTCACATAAAAATAATATTACCGTGGAGAAATGTCTGAAAAAACAGGCAATGCGAAATTTGAATACTATTCGATAATAATTTCATCGACAAATATCCATGATTTACCACCTGCACCCGGATGCCAATCGGGAATTGTTCCATAAGTTTTGGCTTTTATTTTAATATACCGTGTCTTAACATTAACTTCTTTAACAAAGTCTTTAATCTGGACATTATAATCATTGTCAGCAGCTGTATTCTTAATAATGCCGGCAGAGTTAAAATTATTTCCGTCTTCTGAAAATAAGATTTCTATTTCTGTGGGAAGCCATATCCATGATTTTACATCCTGCAGAAAGCCTGCACCCGCTTTTTTAATTTGCTCTGTTTTCCCCAAATCAACTATTGCTTCAAAATCACAACCACCGTATCCCTGCCAGTTTCCCAATCTGAAGTTTGCGTTTCCTCTAACGAAATCAATCAGTGCATCCGGACCTCCTGCTGTATACATATTGCTGTAATTATTTATGATCTTTACAGATCGTCCCTCAGGAATAAGGAAAAATTCTGAATTGACCACGAAACTTTTATTTTTATTTTTGTCTATCGCAACCATTTTTATTTTTAAAGATTTTTCAATTATCAAAGGTTTTTCATATTTTATGCTCTTAACTGAT
>CAZELC010000045.1:0-13091 GCA_964512865.1 uncultured Bacteroidales bacterium | reverse complement strand
TTTTTATTTGTTTCCATAGTTTTATTTTGTAATTTTGCAAAAAAATTTAAAAAGATGAATAAAAAAGCTGAAAAAATCATACAGCAGGTTTCGCATCTTTATCTTAAATACGGAATTAAAAGTGTAACGATGGATGATGTTGCCAGGGAGCTTGGTGTATCGAAAAAATCACTTTACGAACATTTCACTGACAAAGAAGATCTTGTAAAAAAATTTATAAAATTCAATATAGAAAGAATTGAACAAAATTTTGTTACAGCAACAGCAAAAGAGCTTAATGCCATTGACACACTTATTGAAATCAGCAGAATGATAACAAACTTTCTTGGAGAATTCAATCCTTCTATTAGTTATGATCTGCAAAAATATTATCCGGGGACTTGGAAAATGATTATTGATTATAAAAAAGAATGTGTTTTTGTAAATGTGAAAGAGAATTTGGTAAAAGGAGTAAAAGAAGGGCTTTACCGAGAGGATCTGATTCCGGATATTATTGCAAAGATTTATGTTTCGCGAATTGAGGCATCAATGGACTTCAATTTCAAGGAATCAACTAAAATTACACCTTCAGTACTCTATGTTGAGCTGCTTAAATATCATGTCAGAGGAATTGCAAGCACAAAGGGAATCAATTATTTTGATAAAATAATAAGTCAAATTGTATTTTGAATTTAAATTACTATAACAGATGAAAACCAAATTTTTTAAGCCTATTTTAATTGCCTTTTCAGCACTTCTGATGGCAAATTTTGCAATAGGTCAGACTCAGAAAACTAATGCTTTTTCGCTTAAGGAAGCGCAAGATTTTGCTGTAGCAAACAGTTATAAAACCAGAACTGCATCATTAGATGTTTTAGCTGCATCAGCGCAGAAAAATCAGTACATTGCCATCGGCTTACCTCAGGTTAGCGGTTCGATGAATTATCAGTACTATATTAATATTCCTACTCAGATAATTCCAAATTTTATCAATCCTGCTTTACCTGATATGGAATTAAAATTCGGAACGAAAAACAATCTTAACGGGACTATTAGTGCCAATCAGTTAATTTTTGACGGTTCATTTATCTTTGGTGTTGAAGCTGCCAAAATGTTAGTTAACCTTAGTAAAACACAAAAAACAAAAACAGATATTGATGTTATTGAATCTGTTGCTCAGGCGTACTATCTTGTGCTTATTCAGCAACAAAGTATTTTAGTTGTAGACTCAATCATTGCAACAATGTCGAAGACCTTTGAAGAAACTAAAGAGTTCCAGAAAAATGGCTTTCTCGAAAATACTGATGTTGACCAAATGGAAGTTATGCTTATGAATCTTAAAAACAACCAGGAGACATTTCACAGAAATCTTGAACTATCTTCAAATCTTTTAAAATTCCAAATGGGACTTGACATTAACGAGCCGATTGTTCTTACAAGTACAATTGACGAACTTTTACTAACTGCCATCGGATCAAATCTTTACGAAAAACCATTTGACTATCAAAGTCATATTGATTATCAAATTATGAAAACAAATAATGGTCTTCTCCGACAAAATGTTAAAGTTGACAGATCAAAGTATTTTCCTTCATTAGCAGCTTTTTTTACAAACCAAACTGTGGCGCAGAGAGACAAATTCAATTTTTTTAATGATGGGAAATGGTTTAATACAACAATAGTTGGTGTCGGATTACAGATACCTATATGGAGTTCAGGAAACAGATATTATAAACTTCAACAAAGTAAACTAAACCTGAAGAAAAATGACATACAGCTTAAACAGGTTCAACAAGGTTTGGAAATGGATGTAATTAACTCAAGATCAAGCATGAAAACATATATCTTCCAGTACGAAAGTGACTCTAAAAGCATTCAACTATCTAGACGAATCTATAATAAAAATCTTATTAAATACAAAGAAGGTGTGGCATCAAGCCTCGACCTGAACAATGCATATAATCAGTATTTGCAATCTCTAAACAGCTATTATACTAATATTATGAATCTTCTGAATTCATATTCAAAACTTAAAAAAGCATTAAATAATTACTAATAAACTATTGTAAAATATAAAATAAAATAAAAAATGAAAAAAATCTTATTAATTGTTGTAGCCGCTACTTTGCTTTTCTCATGCAACAGAACAACAGATAAAAAAGCTGAACTTGAAAAACTTCAGAAAGAACGCGACAAACTTAGTGAACAAATTTCTAAACTTGAAAAAGAAATTGGCTTGACAAATCTTATTAAACCTGATAATGTAGCAATTACTGAAATTGCTCCTCAGAAATTTTCTCATTATATTGAAGTACAGGGTAAAGTTGATGGTGATGATAATATTGGAGTAAGTGCCAAAACAGTTGGGTATGTCACAAAAATTTATGTCAAACAGGGACAGGCTGTCAAAAAAGGACAATTACTGGCAAGCCTTGATGATCAAATACTTCAAAAAACTCTTAAACAGGCAACTGATCAATTAGGATTTGTTACTGAAATTTTTAATAAACAAAAAAATCTTTGGGATCAAAAAATTGGTTCAGAGGTACAATATCTGACAGCAAAAAACAATAAAGAAATGGTTGAAAATCAGATTAGTACTCTTAAAGAGCAAATTGATATGTCGAAAATCACTTCACCCATTGATGGTACTGTTGAAGATATTCCTGTAAAAATTGGTCAAACTGTATCGCCGGGAATTACTGTTTTTAGAGTAATAAATTTTACACATGTTAAAGTAGTAGCTGACATCGCTGAGGCTTATGCACCGAAAGTAAAATCAGGCGACAGCATAATAATTTACCTTCCTGATATGGATAAAGAAATAAGAACAAGATTAACTTTTGCCAGTAAATATATCAATCCTGTAAACAGAACATTTTCCGTTGAAACAAATCTGGAAACAGGAAAAGAAGAATATAAGGCAAATATGGTTGCTGTAATCAAAATAAATGATTATAAAAACCAGGAAGCCATTGTTGTACCTGTTAATCTTATCCAAAAAGCAATGAACGACCAATATGTTTATGTTGCAAAGATAGAAAACGGGAAAAACGTGGCAAGAAAACAAGCTGTCGAAACGGGTATGACTTATAACGGCCTTACTGAAATAAAATCCGGTCTTAATCCGGGAGATAAAATTATTACTAAAGGATTCCAATATATTAAAGACGGTGATATTATCGATTTTAAGAAGTAAAATCCGGCATTAACAATTAATACAATTAATGATGAAAAACAATAAATTCAAAGAGTTTTTTGCTACCAGCTGGGCAATTGATAATAAAACAAGCATTTATGTGCTTACTATTTTTATAACTATTCTTGGACTTTTCAGCTATATCACCATTCCAAAAGAACAGTTTCCAGAGATTATTATTCCAACGATAATGGTTAATACGGTATATCCAGGTACTTCACCAGAAGATATGGAAAACCTTATTACCAGACCAATAGAAAAACAAATAAAATCTCTTACTGGCATTAAAAAAGTTACAAGCCAGTCGCTGCAGGACTTTTCAATAATTGTTGTTGAATTTAACACAGATGTTGACGTTACAGATGCAAAACAACGGGTTCGTGATGCGGTTGATAAATCTAAATCAAAGCTTCCTAATAATTTACCTACCGATCCTGATGTTATGGAGATTGATTTCTCCGAGATTCCAATAATGAACATTCAGCTATCAGGTAATTACGGTCTTGATGCGCTAAAGAAATATGCCGAAAAAGCTCAGGATAAGATTGAAGGATTAAAAGAAATTACCAGAGTTGATATTGTTGGTGCATTGGATCGAGAAATTCAGATTAATATTGACATGTACAAAATGCAGGCAGCGGGCGTTACTTTTAGCGATATTGAAAGGGCTGTTGCATCAGAAAACCTTAACGTTTCTGCAGGATATGTTACTACTTACGGAATGAAAAGAGCAGTCAGGGTTACAGGTCAGTTTAAAAGCCCGGAAGACCTTTATGACGTTGTTTTAAAATCAACCGGTGGAGCTGTAATGTATCTAAAAGATGTATGCGAGATAAAAGACGATTTTAAAGAACAGGAAAGCTACTCAAGACTTGATGGAAAAAATGTAATAACTCTCAATGTAATTAAAAAAAGTGGTCAAAACCTTATTGAAGCGGCTGATAAAATAAAAGCGCTGATGAAAGATGACCTTCAGGTTAATGATTTTCCCAAAGACTTAAAGGTTACGGTTTCCGGCGACCAGTCACGATTTACCAAGAATACAGTTGAAGAGTTAAATAATACTATTATTATCGGTTTTATTCTGGTAATATTAGTTCTTATGTTCTTTATGGGATTGACCAATGCTTTTTTCGTTGGCTTATCCGTTCCTCTTTCAATGTTTGTTGCATTTATGATTATGCCGGGGATGGGATTTACAATGAATATGATAGTCATGTTCGGTTTTATCTTTGCTTTAGGAATTATTGTAGATGATGCAATAGTTGTAATTGAAAATACTCATCATATTCACCGAACGCAACCAAATATTATTACGGCAGCAAAAATGGCTGCCGGAGAAGTTTTCTTACCTATATTATCGGGCACACTTACTACGCTGGCGCCATTTTTCCCGTTAGCATTCTGGCCTGGAATTGTTGGAAAGTTTATGTATTATATGCCTGTAACTCTAATTGTTACTCTTTTTGCGTCTTTATTTGTTGCTTATATAATTAACCCGGTTTTTGCCGTATCTTTTATGAAGCATGAGTATGACCGTCCACATAAAAAGACAAATCTTAAGAGCTTGGCATTACGAGCAGTTGCAGTAGTAGCAATTGCAGTTTTATTTTACATCATTAAAGTACCTGCCGCAGCAAATGTTATATTGTTCGGTCTTGGGCTTTACCTTATATACAAGCTTTTTATCAAAAAGGCAATTAATGTTTTCCAAACTAAAACATGGCCAACAATAATAAAACTTTATGATAAAACCTTAAGGTATGTCCTTTTCAGAAAAAGGTCTTATGCAGTATTTGGGATAGTTCTGGCATTATTAGTTTTGTCATTTATTATGGTTGGTATCAAAAAACCGGATGTGGTCTTTTTCCCAAATAATGAGCCTAACAGCATTATGGTTCTTGCTCAAACGCCAGTTGGAACTCATCAGGCTGCTACCGACTCTATTTCATTGATAATGGAGAATAAGGTTTATCAGGTTCTCGGGAAAAACAATCATGATGTTGAATCTGTTGTTACAAATGTAGGACTTGGAGCAGGAGATGGCTTTTTCGACAGATCTACGGCATCGAACAAAGCTAAAATAACCATTAATTTTGTTGAATATAAATATCGAACCGGTCAATCAACCACCAAATACCTTGACGAATTAAGGAATGTGATGAAGGATATACCGGGTGTTGAAATTGCTGTTCAAAAAAACAAAATGGGACCACCAACAGGAGGTAAACCAATAAGTATTGAAGTCACAAGTGAAAACCTTGATGATTTGGTATTTACTGCAAATCAGTTTAAAAATTATCTCGACTCACTGCAGATTCCTGGTGTTGAAGAATTAAAAATGGATTTTCAGGAAAAACTACCAGAAATTGTAATTGATGTTGACAGGGTAAGGGCTAACCGCGAGGGAGTTTCGACAGGGCAGATAGGTTTGGAGCTGAGAAATGCAATTTACGGTAAAGAGATATCCAAATATAAAGAACTTGAAGATGAGTTTCCAATTCAAATGAGATATACTGAAGCTCAGAGGAAAAATATCAATTCACTTCTCGATCTTAAGATTACTTATCGTGATATGACCAACGGAATGTTCAGGCAGATACCGCTTTCTTCACTTGCAAAAGTTGAATATAGAAATACTTATGGTGGCATAAACCGAAAAAACAATAAAAGAGTAATCACTATTTCGTCTGAAGTTTTAACAGGATACACTGCCAATGAGATAGTTAAAAAGATTACAAATATCGCAGAAAAATTCCCAAAACGTGAAGGTGTAGAAATAGTTCTGACCGGAGAAAAGGAAGATCAGAAAGATGCCATGAATTTCCTGATGAAAGCCATGCTGATTGCATTAGGATTAATATTCTTTATATTGATTTCTCAGTTCAATTCTCTTAGTAAATCAATGATAATACTCAGTGAAGTTATATTTAGTGTAATCGGAGTATTGCTTGGAATTGTAATATTTGGGATGTCAATATCAGTTATTATGACCGGACTTGGTGTTGTTGCACTTGGAGGTATTGTCGTAAGGAACGGTATTCTGATTGTTGAATTTACGGATGTTTTGAAAGCCAAAGGTTTAAAAACAAGGCAAGCAATAGTGGAAGCAGGAAAAACAAGAATTACTCCTGTAATTTTAACTGCAACTGCTACAATGCTAGGGCTCGTTCCTCTTGCTGTCGGGATGAATATTAATTTCATCACATTATTTACTGAATTCAACCCACATATTCATTTCGGCGGCGATAATGTAATGTTTTGGGGTAATTTATCGTGGACAATAATTTTCGGTTTAAGCTTTGCGACCTTTTTGACTCTTGTTTTTGTTCCTGCTATGTATCTTATAGCTTATGCAATGAAATTAAAGCTAAAAAGGAGAAGGCATCATAAAAATTTAAGGTTGGGATATTCGGATTAAGAATGTTATATTTCTTTCACATCTGGAGGCTGTTTCAAAACTCCGTTGTGCTCAAATTTGAACTTTGTTTATCTTAAGGGATAAATTAATAAAAGTTTGAAACACAGAGCACAAGGAGAAACATATAGAGATTCACAGAGAATTTCAGCTGTTTTGAAACAGCCTCCATTATTATCTCATATCATTGCAAATCAGATCAAAAGCATTGCTTTATCTATTACTTTTTGCAATCCTTCGATGTTCTTCCCGCCGGCAGTAGCATAAAAATCCTGACCACCGCCACCTCCGTTTATTTCCTTTGCAAGGTCACGAACTACATTTACAGCATTAAGGTTTTTATCCTTGATAATATTTTCTGACAGCATCACAGTTATTGTTGGCTTTCCTTCAAAACCGGAAACTAATACAAGAAAAACATTGTCAATTTCATTCTTTATTTCAAATACAAGATTCTTGATTGACTGTGAATCAATATCGGCACGACCGATAATAATATTAACACCATCTTTCTTCTGTATATTTCTCAATAGTTCTGTTTTTATTGAAGATGCCTTTTCCTTTTGGAATTCTGCAATCTGTTTTGTAAGAATACTATTCTGTTCGATTAAGGATTCTACGCTTTTTACGACATCTTTACTGCCTTTCATCAAATCACGAAGATTTTCAACAATCTTAATATATTCATTAACAAATTTTTCTGCTTTTGCAGAAGTAACTGCTTCAATACGGCGAACACCAGCAGCAATGGCACTTTCTGAAATAATTTTAAACAATCCTATTTGACCAGTTGCTTCTACATGTGTCCCTCCACATAACTCAACGGAATAATTTCTGTCAAAGGCAATCACTCTGACATTATCACCATATTTTTCTCCAAACAAAGCCATTGCACCCAATTTTCTGGCTTCAGCAATAGGAATACTTCTTAATTCTTCAAGTTTAATATTTTCTCTTATCTTCTCATTTACAATATCTTCTACCTTAGATATTTCATCATCGGTTAATTTTGAAAAATGCGCAAAATCAAATCTCAGCCTTTCATCGTCCACCATTGAACCTTTTTGCTCAACATGTGAACCTAAAACTTGTCTTAAAGCAGAATGCAGAAGATGAGTAGCCGAATGATTATTAGCAGTGCTAATCCTTTTTTTAATATCAACATTAGCAATAAATTCCTTATTCAAATCATCAGGTATAATTTTCATCAGATGGATAATCAGGTCATTTTCTTTAATTGTATTGTCGACAAAGTACTTTTTCCCGTCTGATTCAAGGTATCCTTTGTCACCTGCCTGTCCGCCTGATTCTGCATAAAAAGGCGTAACATCCAAAACAATCTGAAAATACTCTTTATCCTTTGATTTTATCTTTCTATATTTTGTAATTTTTGTCACAGCCTGAAGCTTATCATAACCAACAAACTGGGTATCAGGAATATCATGGATTATCACCCAATCATCCTTATCAATAGCAGCAGCCTGTCGTGAACGGTTTTTTTGCTCGCCCATACAGTTGGCAAATGCTGCCATATCAACCTCGTAAGAATTTTCTTTAGCTATAAGCTGAGTAAGATCAACAGGAAAACCATAAGTATCGAAAAGCTCAAATGCAAAAGCGCCTTCAATAATTTTTTTGCCTGTATGTTGTTTAATATAATTCTCAAACTTGGTAATACCATTTGCCAACGTTCTCAAGAAAGATTGTTCTTCTTCATTTATTACTTTAATTATCAATTCTTTCTGCGAGTTAAGCTCAGTAAAATAATCTCCCATCTGTTCTGCAAGAACAGGAACTAGTTTACAAATAAATGGCTCATTAAATCCCAAAAAAGTATAACCATATCTTACGGCTCTTCTTAATATTCTTCTGATAACATAGCCACCTTTATTATTGGATGGTAATTGTCCATCTGCAATAGCAAAAGAAACAGCTCTAAGGTGATCGGCAATAACGCGCATGGCCACATCAGCCTTGGCGTCAACTCCATATTTTTTTTCAGATAATTTTGCAATTTCTGAAATCAACGGTTGAAAAACATCAGTATCATAATTAGATTTTACCTTCTGCATAACCATGCAAAGCCTTTCGAAACCCATGCCTGTATCAACATGTTTTGACGGAAGAGGAAAAAGTTCTCCATTTTGCTGCCTGTTAAACTCAATAAAAACCAGGTTCCATATCTCAATTACCAATGGATTGCTCTCATTAACAAGGTCACGACCTTTTATAATAGCTTTATCCTTTTCATCTCTAAGGTCAATATGAATCTCTGAACATGGACCACATGGACCGGTATCGCCCATTTCCCAAAAATTATCTTTTTTTGAGCCAAAAAGAATCCTGTCTTCAGGAACAAGTTTTTTCCAGTAATCATAAGCTTCGCTATCGCTGTCAAGGCCGTCAGTATCATCACCGCCAAAAACTGTTACATAAAGGTTTTTTTCATCAATTTTATATATTTTAGTAAGAAGTTCCCATGCCCATTCAATTGCCTCTTTTTTAAAATAATTTCCAAATGACCAGTTACCAAGCATTTCAAACATTGTGTGATGGTAAGTATCATGACCGACTTCTTCAAGGTCGTTATGTTTTCCGGAAACTCTAAGGCATTTCTGAGTATCAGCTATTCGTGGAAATTTCACTGGAGAGTTGCCAAGGAAAATATCTTTGAACTGGTTCATCCCCGCATTTGTAAACATAAGTGTGGGGTCATTTTTTACTACCATTGGTGACGATGGAACAATCTCATGATTCTTGCTTTTAAAAAAATCGAGGAATAACTTTCTAACTTCTACTGAACGCATAAACGTGCTTCTTATAAATTAATTTTCAAGGAATTATCTTTGTTTTAACTTTTTTTAAGAGTATAAACAAAATGCAAAGTTAATTTTTTTTATTATTTTTGTAAAGCTCAAAGTAGTTTATAATAGTAAAATGCCGAAAACAAAATACCACTTTAATCTTAAAACACTGTCGTTCGAAGAAATGACGACATCAATAAGGAAAAAAGTAATTAAGTTTTTCTCAATATTTACTTCAGGAATGGTTATATCCGCGGCTATAATGCTGGTTATTTACAGTTTTATTGATTCTCCGAAAGAAAAAGTTCTAAAACGCGAAAATGACCAATATAAACTTCAACTTGAAATATTAAACAACCGAATAGCACAGATAGGTGGTGTTTTAGAAGATATTCAAAACAGGGATGACAATATTTACAGAACTATTTTTGAAGCTGACCCTATTCCAAATTCAGTAAGAAAAGCCGGTTACGGTGGTGAAGATCGTTATGCAAAATTTAATGGTTACGATAATGCTGAACTTCTGAAAAGCACTACCAAAAAGCTTGATATAATTTCAAGACAGCTTTATATTCAATCTAAATCCTTTGACGAGATTGTCAAGATGGCTAAGAACAAAGAACAGATGTTATCCTGCATTCCAGCAATTCAGCCCACTTCTAAATCAAAATCGACTCTTATTTCCGGGTTCGGGTATCGCGTTCACCCGATTTATAAAACTTTAAGAATGCATACAGGTATTGATTTCGCTGCAAAAAAAGGCACTCCAATTTATGCTACCGGAGACGGAAAAGTTGTTAACTTAAAAGGTGGAAGTGGTTATGGACTTGTTGTAGTTATTGACCATGGCTATGGTTTTCAGTCGCTTTACGGTCACATGAGCAAAATGGTTGTAAAACCTGGCGATAAGGTAAAAAGAGGACAAGTAATTGGTTATGTTGGCAGTACTGGTCTTTCAGTGGCTCCGCATTGTCATTATGAAATTCTGAAAAACGGCAAAAGAATAGACCCAATCCATTATTTCTACAACGACCTTACTCCTGATGAATATCAAAAGGTAATTGAACAGGCACAGAAACAAAATCAATCAATGTCTTAGTTATCACTGAAGGGAGAATTTACTCAAAGAATAATAAACGGACAGTATAAGAATTTCCAAAAAAAAATCTTTGTAATCAACTAAATATATTAACTCATTAGTATTTAACTCTTACTAATTGCAGATTTTAAAATATTTCTTACCATTGTTATAATGAATCATCAATATTTATATTTTATCATTAAATTATAAATTGATCAAATAAAAATTAAAATTTAATGGAAACAATTATTATCAATATTAAGACTCAAAAAGACAAGCTTCTTTTTACTTCTCTTGCCAACAGATTAAAACTAAAATCAAAAGTTCTTTCGGAAGAAGACAAGGAAGACTTTGGTTTACTTAAAGCTATGCTGGAAGCAAAACAAGAAGACTATGTTGATAGAGAATCAATAATGAAATCTGTTCAGAAATGAATGTACTTTTTGAAAAGAAGTTTCTTAGGAATATTAATGCAATTGAAAATAAGGAAATAAAACTCCGCACGCAACAAATAATAATTGAGGTTGAAAACGCAACTTCATTGAATCAGGTATCAAATATTAAAAAACTTAAAGGTACAAATACGCATACCGCATTCGTATTGGTGAATATCGGATAGGTTTCTTTTTTGAAAACTAGAATGTGATTTTTACAAGTATTTACCACAGAAAAGATATTTACAAATTTTTCCCTAATTTGTAATTTAATAAATATCAACTCTCACACTATCATAGAGAATTTCATTCTTACCCTTATTCCAGATATAAATTCCCAGTGAGTTATCTAAGGAATTTATTTGAGAAATATTATACATAAGATTTACGTGTTGCCAAAGATTATCTTTCTCTATCTGATTTTTCAGGTCGAAACTTGCATAATATAGGTTTTTTGCATCATAATCAACTGAAGCTACAACATTGGCGTCGCTGTATCCCTGATTTTTTATCATAATCTTCGAGCTGAACAGAAGTATGCATGACTTTAATGTCAATGGTTTGAAATTTTTCAATTTAAGTGATACCGCAAATTCATCTGCAGGCAAAATCTGTCCACATAATGAACCCTCATTTTCGATAACTTTGACATTTTTCCAGCAACTATCAGGTTTCTGAATATCAAGCAAAGCAGAAAACAAAGGCATTTGTTTATCAAGCTTAAGAAACTGTATCAGTGATGCATTATTTGGAGCTGACAATTTTTTATAAACTGATATCTTGCCGTTTCCACCAATTTTTTCAATCTTATTAATTATTTCAGGGAATATTTTTACAACATCAGAAACAAGAAAGCAATCCTGAATAACAATATAATCATAAGGCCAATTCATTGCCGCCTTCAGCTCATGTTCTTTTTCCGCATTAAGGCTGAATGCTTTTCTGTTCATTAATATTTGAGGAATATTATATGAATATCCTTCTATTACAAGCATCTTGGCATTTTCCGGAACATTAAGTTCAGCCAGCAATTTATCTGATCCTATATAATTATTGTAAGTAATATAAGTTCTATCCCAGCTTCCTGGATCACGTCTGACTTTATGAATTTCATTTGTTTTCCCTATAATAAAAATACAAACTATAAGAACTGCAACACCAATCAAATAATTATATATCTTTTTATTGATAACCAAAAAACTAAGAAATACCATTAACCCGACAGCCAAAAAAGGAAAAAAACTATCTAAAAAATAATAATCATGATTAATAAATTGTAACAACATAGCAAACAAATAGAAGCAGCTACAGCCTATGCCGATAAATGTAAATGTCAATAAAGCTTTTTGAAGCTTACCTAATCTGATTTTTTTAATTATAAGAAATAACAATGAAATAATTGTGACTAAAGCAAAAAATATGTATTGAAATAAATTGAAGTATTGCAAAAACCAGTTTTTGTAAATCTCTTTTGTCACAGCTTTTATTTCATCTATTTTAAAAGTGTACATTAATTCATTGAGGAATAATGTACCGTATTTATACCTCAACCATGAATTGTATAAATAATACATTGCAATTAAAATAAACCCTGAAAAGAAAATTTTAATACTTTTTATATCAGCCTTATCCTCATAAAACATTCTGACAATATCAGCAATTAACAATGAAAAAAACATCATTAAAAAAGGAGTTCGTGTCAAAGCAGACAAAGTAAATAAAGCAACTGCCAAAATGAAGTTTTTAAATTTCCGGTTGTCGATAAAGCATAAATAAAAATACGTACCAGCAAACACATTGGAAATGGCGGTAATTGTCGGTAAAAATCCTGACTGATAATAAAAGTACACAGGAGAATACATTAATAAGACAACAGCGGCAAAAGAGAGAATTTCATTCTTAAAAAGTTTGTTTCCGATTAAATAAAGAAAGAAAAGGCCCAAGAAACTATAAATCAAAATATAAAGTCGAAATATTACCGGAGAAGTACTTTTAAACAGTTTCATAAAAACAGCCACAACATATTCATTAAAAGGTAGATCTGCAGCAATAATTCCTTCGGGATTTGTAAGATTACCATCTTCAAAAGTTGTTGTATTAAGATAATAAGTTTGTGGGTGGAAAAAATTCATACCATTCATAGTAAATCCGATAGCCATTGCATACCTGTCGGATT
>CAZELC010000044.1:0-13393 GCA_964512865.1 uncultured Bacteroidales bacterium | reverse complement strand
GGACTTCTGCTGAAATAGCAGTAATGGGACCGAAAGGTGCTATTGAAGTTCTTTATCAAAAAGATCTAAAGGAAATTACTGATGATGTTGAAAGACTTAATTTTATCGCTGAAAAAGAGAAAGAATACAAAGATAAGTTTGCAAACCCATATCAGGCAGCAAAGTATGGCTATATCGACGATGTAATTGAGCCAAGAAATACAAGGTTTAGAATTATCAGAGCTTTACAATCGTTGGCTACTAAAAAAGACCAGAATCCACCAAAAAAACATTCCAACTTACCCTTATAAACAAATTGAATTATGATTTCATTTATTTTATTACAGATAACAAAGCAACCAACAAGCGAAGCTGCTAAAAAGTTTGCAGAACTGGACCCTGTCGGTATTGGGATGACTGTAATAGCTATGACAGTTGTATTTGGCTCTCTTCTATTACTTTATCTTACATTTAAAAATATTGCAAGGGTTTATTCTATTGATTTAAAAAAGAAATTTATTGGTAAGAAGGAAAATACTGACAAAATACAAATCATTGCTGAGAAACCAACAGGAGAACTTGGTGCTGCGATAGGAATGGCACTTTATCTTTACAAAAGTGAACTGCATGATTATGAAAACACTTTCCTTACAATAAAAAAAGTAACAAAAACATATTCTCCTTGGAGTTCAAAGATTTACGGAATCAGAAAACCACTAAAATAGCAGTTAATTATGAAAAAATTTAAATTTTCTATTCAGGGAAACCAGTACGAAGTTGAAATTCAAAATATTGAAGACAATATTGCCAGCATTGAAGTAAACGGAATTATGTACGAAGTTGAAGTGGATAAAACACTTCAACCTGTTAAAACACCAAAATTGGTAAGAACAATGGCTGTGCCGTCAACTGATTCAAACAAAGCCACTGTAAAAACAAGTAGCCCCGGCACTCCTAAAGGTAGCGGAACAATAAAATCACCTCTCCCCGGAGTGGTTTTAAATGTTTATGTGAATGTTGGTGATAGCATTAAAATGGGCCAGAAGCTACTAACTCTTGAAGCGATGAAAATGGAAAACAATATCGAAGCAGATAAAGAGGGAAAGGTTAGTGAAATTAGAACTAAAAAAGGTGATTCAGTTATGGAAGGTGATATTTTAATTGTGATAGGAGACTAATAAAATGGGAGAATTTTGGAATTTCTTTACTGAACATTTATCGCAGTTTTTTACTTATACTGCTTTCTCTAATTTCACTATCGGTCATTTAGTTATGATCATTGTAGGGCTTCTTTTTATTACCCTTGCCATTGTTAAGGAATACGAACCACTACTTTTAATTCCTATAGGGTTTGGGATACTTATCGGCAATATACCTTTTTACCCCGGTTTAAAAATTGGAATTTATGAATCAGGATCAGTTCTTAACTATCTGTATTTTGGTGTTATTCAAGGAATTTATCCACCATTGATCTTTTTAGGCATTGGTGCTATGACCGACTTTTCGGCACTTATTTCAAACCCTAAATTAATATTAATTGGCGCTGCTGCACAGTTAGGAATTTTTGGAGCTTATATGGCTGCACTCGGACTTGGTTTTGATGCTGCACAGGCTGGAGCAATAGGTATTATTGGAGGTGCTGATGGTCCAACAGCAATTTTTCTATCATCTAAACTTGCACCTGAACTCATGGGTGCTATAGCGATTTCTGCATATTCATATATGGCACTTGTACCAGTTATTCAACCACCGATAATGAGGCTTCTTACAACAAAAAAAGAAAGGCTTATCCGCATGAAACCTCCACGAGTGGTTTCAAGAACAGAAAAAATTATGTTTCCGATCTTTGGATTATTGCTAACTTGCTTTATTGTGCCCAGCGGTTTACCACTTCTGGGGATGCTGTTTTTTGGAAATATCCTTAAGGAAAGTGGAGTTACTAAACGTTTGGCCGATACAGCAAAAGGACCATTAATAGATATTGTTACAATACTAATTGGACTTACTGTCGGTGCTTCTACACAGGCAACAACTTTCCTTACAACAAAATCAATAGGAATTTTTGCTCTTGGTGCTTGTTCTTTCATCATAGCCACTTTTGGCGGGGTTATGTTTTGTAAAATTTTCAATATCTTTCTTAAACCAGGAAATAAAATTAATCCATTAATAGGTAATGCTGGAGTTTCAGCAGTTCCTGACAGTGCCCGCGTTTCGCAAATTGTTGGACAAGAATATGATAAATCAAATCATTTGCTCATGCATGCCATGGGACCAAATGTTGCCGGAGTAATTGGAAGTGCGGTAGCAGCAGGTATTTTGTTAAGCTTTTTATATTAGGAAAATATATTTGAAAAAAAAAGCTGCTTTAATACAAGGCAGCTTTTTTTATTAGAATTTTTGAAATTTACTTAATAATTTTTTTCGTAACAAATTTACCTTCACCATCTTCAACTTTTATCAGATATATTCCTGAAGCAAAATTTGATGTATTAACACTGACCTTGTCTGTATTTTCGTTTATCTGTTTTACAAAAACCAACTGCCCGCCATTATTATAAATACTGATAATGTTTTTTGAAGTCGTTTTCTTATTAAAATCAATATTAAGCAAATCTTTCACAGGGTTAGGGTAAATATTGAAATCACAATTTGTACTATTTTCAGCAACTTCCGCAGTCTGTTTAATGTAAATATAACTCATATAAGTAGTCAATGTTTTAGCTCCATTACAGTTCAAAGTCAATACAACCATTTGAGAACCATTATTTGTGAAAGTATAAGTCACAGTAAGATTTGAACTCATTCCTCCACCATAAAATACCCAGTTAACATAGACAATGTTTCCTTGAGTTGTAATACTTGCAACATAGAAACTGTCGGGGACAAATCCGAAACAAGTATCTATTATATTGGTAAACAATGTATCCACAATAATATTTGATGAATCAAATGGCTCAAGTATTTGGAAAGTATATGTTACGGAAGGGCACACAGGGTCGTTTCCGGAAATAGTAACGGTGTAAACGCCACTTGATAAATTATACGCATTGGCACCGGTTACTCCAAGATTAAACCAGTTGAAATTATACGGCGGAGTTCCACCGGTTACAGTAAGTTCAATTGAACCATTATTTCCATTAGGAACTGATACATGCGTGATATTTGCCGAAACATACAATTGACAATTTGAATTTATACTATCATACCTGTAAATATCTTCGCAGTATGTTTCAGAGCATCCATTGCTTGACCCCATTGTCAGGCAAACATGATAAAGAGTAGAATCCATAATTGTAAATGAGGGATTTTGAATATTTGACGTAAATACTGTATTCCCATTTACAGTTACAACCCATGACCAGGAAATCACATTCCCGCCGATAGAGTATGAATTATCATATAAATTGCACTCGTCTGTAATAGGATCAATTTGGTAGCCAAATACAGCATAACAACTGTCTGGTGGTGTGCTACCTGTATAAATGGTATCACAATATGAATTCTGACAAAGAAGAGATCCGATTGTCAGGCAAACATAAATAGGACCGCTATAACCATTTAACTGAACAACAGGGTTTTGAGTGCTATTAGTATATGATGCACCACCATAATAGAGAGTCCATGTCCATGACGTCACATTTAACTGAGTCGAGTCAATATTATACGATTGATCATACAGATTAAGTGTCCCGCCAACTGGATCGACACTTGATGTAAAATAAGCCTGACAAAGACTTTGTGAAAAAACATTTGCACTTAAAGTGGCAAATAAAATTAAGGTTAAAATTCTTTTCATAAAATTGTTTTTTGGTTATTATTGTTTTTATATATTTCTGTCATTGTAAACACAACTAATAAAATTCGGTTGTCTGAAAATTTAAAAATAATACCGTAAGCCAAGCTGCAGGCCAAAAGAATTGTTTTTAATCTCGGCACCTGTGTTAACAGGTTTGATTCCTAAAATAGTAAATCTGTAATATGGCGAACACTCAAGAACCAGATTTGAAGTCATAAAATAGCCGAGAGTTGCTGCCGCCTGCCACGATAATCCAAACTGGTATTTTTTAAACTGTTCTTTAATGTCGCTCAGTATTATTGTATTATTGTATTTTATTGGCATATTGCCTTTTGTTGTAATCAACATATTAATTATCGGACCTGTTTTTATCCCAAGGTTAAATCTCCCGAAATTCATTTGCCATCCGAAAAATAAAGGCATATCAATAAAAGTATAACTGTTTTTCCAGCTATGGTTTTTTAAAGTGTCATAAACTGTTTCGTTTACTGTATCATAGGTATTGTAATAACTTGTGTCAACTTGCCATGCCCAAACAGAATCAATAACTCTAACATTTGAATCACTTACATAGAAATAGTGAAAATATCCTGTTGAATCAATATGCGAGTTTTGCCCAGCAATATTTATATTTTGGACAGTACCGGGATTTGTCAGAATTTTATCCGTTGAAATTTTTTCCGAAAATTTAGATACCTGCAGCCCAAATTCACCAAAGAACTGCTTTTTCTCAATTTTCACATTCATTCCTATTGAACCGGATGGCCAGTCCAATTTATAACTATAGTTATCATTGTCATCATTATCTGATTTATAAAGGTTTAAGATAGGTTTTTGTAAAACCGAATGTCCGGCATTTAATCCAAGAGAAACTATTAATGGATTTTTTGATTTAACTTTTTGTACAATTTTACTATTAATCTCACCATTAAAAATTGAAATCTGATCCTGCTGCAGAGTTTTTATTGGGTCAGATGTTATGGTTTTATCCCATAAAAATGGATTCCTGGTTTTGTTATCCGTTGTTTTTTCAGATTCAGAAAAATTCTTAATATTATTGTCTTCAGATTTTGTTGAATTATTCTCAATCGTTAAATCTGTGTTTTTGTCGGAGATTGTTTTTAAAACTTCGGTACTTTTATTTCCAGTTAAATTATTATTGTCGTTTTTCCCTGATGTTTTGTTTTCGGATAATGCATTATCATTTTTTTGTTTTTGGGTTAAATTATTTGAATTAGGGTTTAAAAAGTTTTCTTTATTTATTTTGTTTGAAGGAATAATGATGTTCCTGCTGAACTCTGCTTTAGAGATATTGATATTTGCCGTGTTACCTGCTTTTTTGTCATCGTTTCCCATAAATAAAAGAATCGAAACAATTGCTATAGATGATATAAAAAGAAGCAGAAGTGTGATTAGCAGATATCGCTTTCTGGTGTCATACATTCCTGAAGCTGCCATTTCAATAAAAACATTTTCCTTTATATCCGGTGGAGGTGCTACCTCAAAACCACCGAGTTCTGATCTGAATAAAAGGTCAATTTTCTCTTTTTGATTTTTCATATAACCTTCAATATTAATTTCTTGTCAAGAATTTCATTAATTTTTGCAGCCAGAATCCTGCGTGCTTTAAATAGTTGTGTTTTAGAAGTATTTACGGAAATGTTGAGTTGTTCCGCAATTTCCTTGTGACTATAGTTTTCTATTGCAAACAGGTTAAAAACCGTTCTGTATCCATCCGGAAGATTTCGAAGTAATCCATATAATGTTTCTTTGTCTATATGCTCAAGTAATTCGTCATATTCCGAGTATATTTCTTCCTGTTCAGTTAAAATATCATAATCATTGTCAAAAAAGGGTTCTGTATTATTTATTTTATAATTATCTCTTAGATGGTTAAGTGCTGTGTTAACCGTTATTCGTTTCATCCAAGAGATAAATGCTTCTTCCGTTCCATATTTAAATGAAGAGATATTATTGAATATCTTTATCATCGAATCCTGAAGTACATCCTGAGCTTCAGATGTTTTGCCCAAATATCTGAGAGTAATTCCATAAAGTTTTGCGGCAAATTTATCATATAGCATGCTCTGGGCATTTTTATGTCCTTTTTTGCAGCCATCTATGATCTCCAGAATACTCATTTAAAAAAGCTAACTTATGGTAACACAAAATCCTGTTTACCGGTTGCCTGACTTACAATTATTATTTGATATATTTATCAAAAATTAAAAAGGGCTATCGTAAACGACAACCCTTTTTAATAAATCAGTAAAATATTACTTATTTACGACTATTTTTCTGGTAAAAATTAATTCATCAGAAGAAATTACACAGAAATAAACACCTGCATTTAGTGCTGGTATGTTAAAATTATATGTCCCGGTTTTATAATTTTTTTCCGATGAAATTATGGCAACGGTTTTTCCTGTAATATCCTTCAATTTAATATTAATATTATTTAGATCCATCCCAAAACAAATGTTAATTTTTCCATTAACAACAGGATTTGGCGTAATATTAATATTATTTATTTGATTTTCTGATTCGTTAACGCCAGTTGATAAAGTAACATCTTTTATAATTGAATCAAGTCCACATCCATTATTAACAATCAACTTAACCGAAAAAACACCATTACCGGAATAAGTATGAACCGGATTTTGGTCAGTGCTTATGGTACCATCACCAAAACTCCAAAGGTATGTTGCACCATTAGTTGATTGATCAGTAAAAGTAACAGTATTATTATTAATGTTGAAGTTAAACTGTGCGTCCGGAACTGATGTATTTATAAAGGCAGTAACAGGAATTCTTGCACTTTTACATGTTTCTCCATGAACTTTCCAATCATAGAAATAATAATAGTAATTTAATGGGGTCGTTCCCGCACTGCTGGTTTTAATACTGATAACATCAGTTATCTCGTAAGGAAACGAAAGTGATGTGCTATAATTTCTGTAAAGATTGCAATTACTGGTTGATGAAAGTCCAAGTTGCATATTAGTTCCTACTGGTACATTAAAGTTAAGCAGTACAGTATTTAATCCTGCGACAAGGTTTACAGTTGCTGTCTGCAATACCGCATTTGAGCTGTTTCTTAATTCAAACGTTCTGTTACCTGCCACTTGAGCATAGGTATTTATTGAAATCAAAGTTACAGGAGTAAAGCAATCAAAAATAAGATACTGGTTTTGGTTAGTTAAAAATCTTCCACCTCCTACACTATCAAGTTTTCCAGCATCCAATAAAGGTGCTGAAACAATATCTTCTACATAATAAGTTGTTGTTGTATTTAATGTTGGAGTAGTGAAAGTATTTCCTACCTGAATAGGGTTGATTCCATTTATTGAATCATACCAGTTTATTGTTCCATTGCCGTCAGCAGTTAAAATAAAACTTGTAGAACCACAGCTGGAAGTGTCATTAATTACCGGTGGAATTGCGCCAACAATGATATAGTCATTTTCAGAATGTACTGCGTCACCACAAACTCCTCCATCTGCGATCAATGAAACTGTATAAACGCCGAGACTATTATAAATATGAGTAGGATTTTCATCCGTACTTGTGTTACCATCACCAAAATCCCACAAATAGGAATTAGCGTTTGCAGAAAGATTAGTAAATGAAACATTTGCAGGTGCGGCGCATGAAGAAGTTGTTGATGCACTAAAACCACTTGTAATAGTAAGGTTTTGTACAGTAAAGGTTCTTGTCAAAGTATCATTTGAAGGGTTTCCATCAGTTAGACCATTTGGCATCGATGTAAAGGTTTTCAAGGTGTGAGTTCCAGCTGTTAAATTGTATGAAGGCAGAAAAACAGTATCAGCCTGACCGGTTGTTAACAGACCGCTCCAAGGCAATGTACTTAATGAGCCGTTATCATATTTGTAATTTACTGTAATTGAAGTGAGGTTATTGGTTCCCATATTTCTTATAACAACCTTAGGTTGAATATCTATTCCGGTGCAATTGTAATTTGTTGTGGGTTCGATTACCTGAGCCATTTGTGCATTTTCCGGATAGGTTACGTCTGTAACCTCAACTTTTCCTATGTAAGGAACATAATTGAATGCTGTTGCAGCAACAGTTATTGAGTCAACAGTTGTTAAAGCAGGAAAGCTTATTGTTGCAGTTCCGCCTGTGATTGTCCCTGTTCCAATTATATGATGGTTAATTGTAAGGCAAATAAATGCTCCATTAACATTGCAGTTAACAACCATGGAATTATCTCCTGTAGTAAGAGTCATATCATGTGTAACAGTCATTGTATGTGGGTTATCTGTTCTTACCATTAATGATGGATCACCGAAAAGAGTCCAGGTATCTGCCATATTTTCTCCGTCGGTTCCATAATTATCAATCATTTTGAAAATACCATTTGTAGAAAGGCCGCCAAAAGTTCTTCGAATAACTGATGGATATGCTTCTACAAGTAAGTTAACCATTTCATCTTGTCCACACATCGGTGAATTCCAACTTTGATTTATAGTTGACATTAATGTTGCAACAGCCCCGATTGGCTTGTTATTTTTTGTAGATCTGAGCCAATATTCTGCAAAACATGTAGTAGTGTTAAATTCTCCGTTTACACAGGCAACAGCCCAAATAAAAGGAAGCTTTGCTGAATTATCAAGTGCCGCTACATTAGTGTTTGAAAAACCTGTTGTAACAAACTGATTATTTGCACCATGTCCGCAATATGTTATTATTCCCGCGCCCTGATTTAATGTTGATGTAACCATTGCCGGAGTTGGATTACCGGCGGCATCAAGCCCGCCTTGGCTACCATCAAACATTTCAACTTTTGAAACATAAGTAAATCCCATTAAGGAGTCTTGCATTCTTCTGGTATGCTGATAATCAGTTTCGTTATTGTCCCCGTTCCCATTTCCACCTTGGTCTGAGCCAATTCCAAGTGCATTATTAAAAATTCCTGATACCATTGAAGGTGTTTTTTCATAATCAATAGTTCTTTCAACCTGCGTTTGAACATGAGCAACCGTTTCTGCAGAAAATCTTCCTACAAAAATTTCCTGATAATGATCTGTTCCTAAAATATAACCATAAGCATTATCAGTTGGTCCTCCATAACCACTTGTAATTGTTGGAACTTGCGCTGCATCTCCAACAAGAAGAAGATAAGCCATACCGCTATGAGTATTGTAATAATTTGCAACATAAGTTTTTATTGAAGCAGAAGTAGTTCCAATAGTAGCAATATCAACCATTTCTGTCTCTATACCTATTGTGTTTTTCCAATCAACATAAGGCTGCATGACAGTCATAAATGACCCATAGCATATTACCAGCATTTTTCCGTGCTCATTACCAACCGGAGTATACTTATAATTATTTGTATAGTTCAAAAATCTTTTTTTGTAAACTTCCTTAAAATCAGGGTTAATGCTTGATAATGCTTTGGTTCTGTTGAGCTGGTTATCGCCTGTTTGGTTTTTTGCTTTTACTTTAACGGTAATATCAGAATAAACTCTTAAAACTTTCGTAACAGGATTATACTGAAAAGGGTAAAATATAATATTTTGCCCCCTGAAATCTCTTAAAATATAAGGTGTTTCCAAAGAAGCGATATTCCCCGGATAAAAAGCATTTGTTGTATATTGCACACCGTAAGTATATTGAATTGTTGAAGGGTCATTTGCTCTTGAAATTACGCCTTTGGAAGGTGCAATATCTATATTTGAATATTCTGTATAATTTGAAGCAATGACTTCTAATTCAGTAGCAGCTTTATCAGGAATAATAACCGATATTGCAGTTTTTGGAAGTTCCGGTGCACCGGAAACTTCAATAGGTGCAGATTCTTTAAAACTATAAATAACTGAGTTTCCCTTTGGTGTTAAAACATGTTTGGTGTTAAAGCCATTCAATTTAAAATTAACTACCGTATTTTGAATATTTGAAGATACAAGTTCAAATCTGGCATTATCCGATACCTTATTCTCGCTATTATTATTTAATTGAGCATAAGTACTGCCGATTATAATTATAAGCAAAAATGAAAATAATAATTGTTTCATAATAATTTATTTGGTAATAATTAATTTATATGATTTTAAACTACTTTCAGTTGTAAGTAAAACATAATAAACACCTGCCGGTAAACCAGCTGCATCAAACGCTACAGTGTTTTCTCCGGTGTTTCTGCATGTATTTCTAAAAAAGGTTTTAATGGTTTGCCCGACAGAATTAATAATAGATAAGTTAATATTTGATTGCTCGTTTAGATTAAAACTAATATAAGTCATTCCTTTTGATGGATTAGGGAAGCAATTAAGGTCATAAAAATTACCATTGTTTTCTTCGATACCAATATTTTGTCTATTATATGGAGGGAAAACAATATAATCAACCCAAGCACAATCACTACCTTCGCTCTGCGAATTATCCTTAGAATAAGTCCATTTTAATATATGGGTTCCGATGGTTAACGGGTATGAAAACCTAGCCCAGTTTTCTTCGCCATCCCATTTCCCTGTTGATGAGCCGTCAATGAAAAATTCAAGAAAATCATACCATTGATATGTACCCCACCAATCACTTCCTTTTTCACAAGACACTTTTCGATAAAAGGAAATTGTATCGTTTTTCTTTACTTCAAGATTAATGCTTAAACTTGTTGATTGATCATCAAATATTTGACCTGATCTTGCACTATAAAGACCTTCATATTTTGTAATACTGTCTATTCTCCATTGAGCATTTCCTGTTCTTATCCATGGAAACTTCAAGAATGTTTTTGATTCCCAATCTTCAACCGCTTGTCCTATCTGAATAAAAAAGTGCTTGTTTTCAGATAAAGTTCCTGATGCTACTGTATAAATTAGTTCAACAACTGCAGTGTCTGAAATAGTAGGATTAACAGTAATACTGAATATTGCATCTGCATCAGATAATTTATTGAGTGTATTAAAGTTATAAGTTCCTGTGTTTATTGTAATCAAAGGGCTTGTTGTGGTAAGTACTCCGGTTGTATTATAAGCATTACCATGCCCACTATTAATTGTGTTTACAATAATATTTGCATTTTCACCAGGAACAAGGGCATGATTATTTAATCCTGACTGGTCAATAATTGAGAAATTACCTATCTTAAGTTTTGGTGAACAAACAGTGATGCTAAACTGAGACGTCCAAATATTACTATTTGCATCAGTTATAGTCATAAAAAAATTTGCGATATGTCCATCGGGAGCTAAATTACTTACTGAAAGAGCGAAAGCATCTGTTTGTAATGAGGTCGCATTCGATGTTATATTTCCCCATGTATGAATACTGTCGGTAATAGTAAAATAGATATCATTGGTTTTTATTTTGGCAGAAACTCCATTAGCCGTCTGTGACCCGTAATTTTTTAGAATTACATCAAGTAATATGTTCTCACCCGGATTAGCAATAGTATCATTATTTCCTGATGCATCATTGATATGATATTTATTGAAAAGAACGTATGGTCCGATAGGGTTACTGATAGTTATGGTTCCTGAATATGGCTGCCGGTTTTGAGCAGTAACTACAATGTCAGCTGTACCCGGTAATGTCAATGGATCAAAATTCAAAACAGCAATTCCGCTTGAATTTGCAATTGCAGCACCATAAAGTACTCCTCCCATTGATAATGCAGCATAGGAAAATGGAGTGTTTGTATTTATTGTTAAACTTGTTGAACCTATTGGTAACAAAGGCGAATATGTTGCCGTCAGAACTTCCGGCACGGTAAAATATATCATTAATGAAGGGTCTCCCATAAGATGATAAATTTCCCAGTAATAATTTGCTTCGGTCGAACCTGATTGTGTTACAGCAAGATTTCCTGCACTTACCATTTGCCCCTGAGTAGAATACCATTCGGGGAAATCTTCATTGTGAGTATGCCAGGTTCGGTCATAAGCTCCCAACTTTGTCGAATCATAAGTTGAATGTAACGGTGGTGAAGTAGTAAATGATCTGTAACCTACGGCCCAAAAATAATCCTCATTCCACAATGTACTGTTTGATCCGCCAATATATCCAAGAGCACCTTTATTTTCTGCTCTAAGCAAAGCTTCACCAAAGCATACAGGTTCGTCAAATTTATTAGTCAAACAAGCATTGCCAACCATAAGCGGATATTTATGAATATTGTTAAGAGTTGCAATATCAGCAATGGTAAATGACGGATTCTGCCATCTATCCCAGTCACCATGTGCCGTGTAATTTACATAACCTGCGCCCGTACTGACATTTTGCTTTATTTGGTTAACACTTGATCCTGATGTAGCGTAAGGGTATTTATAAACATATAATCCGTTTGCAGCATTAAAATATGTTTCTGTGCCATAGTTTATCTGTGCATCCGCAAATGTAGGCCCATAGGTAGCATCCTGACCAGCAATCATCACATTCGTATCCAGATATGATGGATTAGGCATTAGGTATTTTTCATATTCAAGAGTTTTATCAATCTGAGGTTGCATTTCGGATGTACTTGTCGCTGAAAACCTTCCATAAAAAACTTCCGGTAAATAATCGCCAGTATATTCGGCATATTTCAAATCAGTAACATGCGAACCAGTCGATCCTGCAAAAGAAGGCACCTGTGCAATATCTCCACAAAAAAGAATAAATGATGGCGCCGGGTCAGAAGCTGTTCCGTTATTATAGAGATCTTCTAGATAAGCTTTTATCGAAGTATTTGTATTTCCTACTGCCGGATTATTTGTATATGCTTCCACAACATTGAAACCTTTCTTTGTTTTCCATTGGATAAATGGTTGCAACTGTGTTTGAAACATTGGATCGGCAACAATTACATACTTTACAGGATATTTAGTGAGGTTAGATTTATTTTGCAACTGTTTATAGTTAAAAATTGTTTTGAATGAAGGGTCAAAAAAGATGGAGAATTTATCTTCCTTAAGCTTAATTGTCTGTGCAATATTCCCATTATTAAAATTAATTTCCACATCAAGTTTGCTGAAAACTTTGATTTTATTTTTAACAGGATTATAAAACACCGGGGCAATTTCCAACATATAGATATTTACACCTCTCATCATCCCAATTGAAGTTAATTTAACCATTTCATGTTCTAGATATTTATCCTGTTGATAAACACCGCTATTATATTCAAAATCAATCGACAAAGGATCCTGATTTTTAAATAATGGAGGTTGTGCTGGAAAAATTTTATTAGTTATCCCAATTTCAGAAAGAGCAATTTCGCTGAATTCAGATTTCAAAACACTAATTTGTATTTCAGCTCCCAATGGAACCTCTATCATCTTTCTAATAACCGGAATAGCCGGATTTCCAATTTCATTTGAATAACCGTAATCTGGCAAGGAAATATGGTTAAAATATCCCTTTTTAGTTTGAATTTTTACAGATTTAATATCAGAAACCGAAGCTGTATGTAAAACTCTAAGCTTTGTATAAGAATTTTCAGTTATTTTAATAGCTGTAGATTTTGAAGGATTTATTTGAGAAAAAACAGAAAAAGCCGTAAAAAAAAGAGTAGCAAGTGTAATGTAAAAAGCGTTCTTCTTCATGTATATATATATTTATATTAATCTGTAAAAATAAGAAATATTTTTTACTAAAACAAAAGAATATAAG
>CAZELC010000043.1:0-13429 GCA_964512865.1 uncultured Bacteroidales bacterium | reverse complement strand
CAATCCCTTAATATGTTTTAGATGTCCTTCTGTTTTCATTTATGTAATAAAAGACAAATATAATATTTTCAGCACACTCAGAAAATGGTCATTTATTTATGCTAAAGAAGGATTTCAAAGGGTGAATTTTTCTTTGAGAACCTTTATTTGCTGGTCAGACAGGCCTTCCGGCTCAAAGCCGGCATTTTTGCAGGTAAAAAATATTTTAGCAGATTTTGAGATTACATCAATAAGATCGAAGGCATCAAAAACGTCGTTTCCTATTGCAATGCAACCATGTTTTTCCCAAATAATTACTTTGTGATTTTTAAATGAGATAAAAGATTTTTCGGCGAGTTCTTCTGAGCCCGGAAGTGAATATGGAATAAATCCAACACCTTGGGGAATTAAAACTATTGCTTCCGAATGCATTGACCATATTAACTGATTTAATTTAGATTCAGATTTGAATTCGGAAATATGTGACAGTGCTATCAGTTCGTCAGGATGTGTATGAACTATTGCTTTTTGATTAGAACCAGATTTGATAAGAATTTCATGAATAGCTAAATGTGTTGGAAGCTCTGAAGTAGGTTTGAGATCAAGATTATTTTCGGCAAGAAGATAATAACCATTGCCATTTTCAGATATCTTTATTATACATGCAAAAGCTTCGGGATTTTTAAAAAGATCGCGCATTCGTGAGCCGGTGCTGGTAACAAGCAGAAACTGGTCTTTAAGTAAAGGGTAGCTTTTATCAAGATTATAGCATTTGAAAAGACTCGCACTTTCCTTATCCTGAATTAAATCTGTTATATTAACAGAGATATTTCCTGCATTTTTTTCAGCCCATCCTTTTTCCCAAAGTGATCTTCCAACTTCAGCAACATTATCAAAAATGTTTTTAATAGATTTATTGTATATAAACCTCATAGGAATTTATTATTTTTAATTAAACCGGACATTAAAAGCTTGTTTAGGTATTTTTCGTTAAGGCAGTTTTTAAGAGAGTCTATATATTTTATACTATGCAGGTCTGAGCCGATAAATTCAATCATATTATTGTCTATCAGCATTTCTGCGGTTTTTTTTGGCTTATCACCAAAAAATTTGTTCAACGAAACTGTATTTAATTGAAAAAACACATCTCTTGATTTAAGATCATCGTATTTTGCCAAATCACCTTGCCAGTATTCATATCTTTCCGGATGTGCAAGAATAATATTATAACCTGCAATATTCAGCTCATACAATATACTGTTCAAATTCGGAAAAGGTAGAAAATATGATAATTCTACCAATAAATAATTATTGCCGAAAGTTAGAAGTGTACCGGCCTCCATTTTTTTTTCAAATGCTTCATCTATCTGATATTCGGCTGCTACTTCTATTTCTATATCAATATTATTTTCTTTGATAGCCGATTTAAGATTTTGAAAACCTAATAAGATTACCTCGTTGGAGTTATTAAAATAATTTTCAGAGATATGCGGTGTTGTAATTATTTTTTTAAACCCAAGGTTTTGAAGCTCCTTAACATATTGGATTGATTCATCTATGGATTTTGAACCGTCATCAATTCCCGGAATAAGATGTGAATGTATATCAACTGCAATTGAAGAAAAATCAATCAACGAATTGCTTTTATCTTTATTGAAAATATTTGATATCCAGCTCAAATTTCGATTTTTTATAAACGATGTTATTTAGTAAAAATATTCTTTAAACCATTTTAAGGTTATTTCAAGCCCTTTATTAATTTTTACCTGAGGATCATAACCAATAAGTTCTCTTGCTTTTGAAATGTCGGCAAGTGAATGTTTCACATCACCAAGTCTTTCGTCTCTATAATTTGGTTTAATATCGGAGCCTGAAAAATCTTTGAGGGTGAAAAATAATTCGTTAATAGTGGTTTGTTCGCCAACGGCAATATTAAATATTTGATTTAGAGCAGCTTTATTATCGGCAAACATAGCTCTTACATTAGCCTGAACAGCATTTTCAACAAAGGTAAAATCACGGGACTGATTTCCGTCTCCGTTAATATAAGGTGCTTCACCTTTCATTATTGCATCAATAAATAATGGGATTGCTGCAGCATAAGGTCCTGAAGGATTTTGACGTGGTCCAAAAATATTGAAATATCTTAATCCTATTATTTCAAGTCCATAAGTACGGCTGAAAACATCGCAATAAAGCTCATTAACAAGTTTGGTTACGGCATAAGGTGAAAGTGGGCGACCAATCTGATCTTCTTTTTTGGGAAGCACCGGACTATCGCCATAAACAGATGATGAGCTTGCAAAAACAAAACGCTTTATTCCTGAGTCCTTTGCAGCACAGAGCATATTTAAAAACCCGTCAATATTAGCACTATTTGTTGCAATAGGATTTTTTATTGAACGCGGAACTGAACCTAAAGCAGCCTGATGAAACACATAGTCGATTCCTTTGCATGCCTTTATGCATGTTTCTTCATCACAAATATCTCCTTCCATAAATTCAAACCCTTCATATTCAAAATAGGGTTTAAGATTTTCAAGAAAACCGGTTGCAAGATTATCAAGAACCCTGATTTTTCCGGCGCCATATTTAACAAGATATTCAACAATATTGGAGCCGATGAATCCGGCACCACCGGTAACCAAAAATGAAAGTCCACTTATGTCTTTTGAATGAAAAGCTGTTTCGTACATATTTTTATTTTAGTCTCTTTTAAGGTACATCGAATCATAATATTTTTGATAATCACCTGAAGTGATATTGTCGAGCCACTTTTTGTTATTAAGATACCAGTCGACAGTTAATTCGAATCCTTCGTCAAATTTAAGAGAAGGTTTCCATCCCAGTTCTTTCTGAAGTTTTGAGGAATTAATAGCATATCTTAAATCGTGTCCGGCACGATCCTTAACAAATGTTATAAGTTTTTCTGACTCACCTGCTTTGCGGTCAAGTTTTTTGTCCATGATTTTACATAAAGCGTACACAAGGTCAATATTTTTCCATTCGTTATTTCCACCAATATTATAAGTTTCTCCGGTTTTTCCTTTATGAAAAATCTCATCTATTGCTCTTGCATGGTCAATAACATAAAGCCAGTCTCTTACATTTTCACCTTTTCCATAAACAGGAAGTGGCTTTTTATTGATGATATTATTTATCATTAATGGAATTAGCTTTTCAGGAAACTGATTTGGACCATAGTTATTTGAGCAGTTTGAAATTACAACAGGTAAATTAAATGTGTGATGGTATGCTCTTACAAGGTGATCTGAACAGGCTTTTGAAGCAGAATATGGACTTCGCGGATCGTATGCTGTTGTTTCGGTAAAAGAACCTGTTTCTCCCAAAGAACCATAAACTTCATCAGTTGAAATATGATAAAATCTTCTCTCACCAATTTTATCTTTCCAACAATATTTAGCGGAATTAAGCAGATTGACGGTTCCGACAATATTGGTTTCGATAAAATCCATAGGATTAGTTATCGATCTGTCAACATGTGATTCGGCAGCGAGATGTATCACTCCGTCAGGAGAATATTTTTCAAAAAGATTGTTAATAAACTCAGTATCAACAATATCACCTTTTACAAAAGTGTAATTTTTATATTTTTCAATATCATTCAAATTTGCCAGATTACCTGCATAAGTGAGTTTGTCGAGGTTAATAATGTTATAATCAGGATATTTAGTAACAAACAATCTGACAACATGTGACCCGATAAATCCTGCACCACCCGTAATAATAATTGTTTTCTTCATCTTAATTTTATTACTTATTATTTGATTCTGCAAGTTTTTTTTCCCAGTTCCACGAGGAAAGCATCATTTCATCAAGTTCTTTTTCTGCTTTCCATCCTAATTCATTATTTGCTAATGAAGTATCTGCCCAAACCTTTTCAATATCTCCCGGCCTTCTTCCTGTAATTTTGTAGTTTAATTTCTTACCTGAAACTTTTTCAAAAGAATTTATAACTTCAAGAACAGAGTAACCTTTGCCTGTTCCAAGGTTAAAAAATTCCAGATTTTTTTTGTTTTTACCTTCGAATAAACGTTTTATTGCAATAACGTGAGCTTTTGCCAAATCAACAACATGGATATAGTCTCTGATACATGTTCCATCAGGTGTATTGTAATCATTTCCAAAAACTTTCAGGATTTCTCTTTTACCGATAGCTGTTTGTGTGATAAATGGAGAAAGGTTGTTTGGTACTCCAATCGGCAGTTCTCCAATAATTGAAGATTCATGAGCTCCGACAGGGTTAAAGTAACGCAGTGAAATTGCTTTGATATTTTGTTCTGTTGAAACCAAATCGGATATAATTTCTTCACAGATTTGTTTAGTATTTCCGTAAGGCGAGGCAGCTTTTTTTACAGGAGCTTCTTCTGTAACCGGCAAAACATCCGGTTGACCATAAACAGTACAAGAAGATGAAAATACAAAATTATTAATTTTTCGCTCCTTCAGTTCTTCCAGTAGATTTATCAGGCTGAAAATATTGTTGCGATAATAGTTCAGCGGGAATTCCACCGATTCGTTAACAGATTTGTATGCGGCAAAATGAATAACACCATTTATTTCTGGGTATTTATCAAAAAATCTTTTTGTTTTTCCCGTATCACAGAGGTCGAATTCTTCAAATAATGGTGAAATACAGGTAATCTTTTCTATTGAAGAAATTACATCCCTTGTTGAATTGGAAAGGTTGTCAATAATGACAACCTCAAATCCATTTTTCTGTAATTCAACAACAGTATGTGAGCCGATATAACCGGTTCCGCCTGTTACAAGAATCTGCATAATATTATAAACTCCAGTAAGTTAAATCTTTAATTTTATTACGATAAATACCTTTGATGTCAACAAAAATGCATTTTTCGGCTGCAATTGATTTGAAAAATTCTTCAGTAAGCTCAAAATAAGGTTTATGGCTTACAGCAACAATAATTGCATCATATTTTCCATTAGGTTTTTGACTTAATCTGAAGCCATATTCTTCATGTAATTCTTCAGAATCTGCCAAAGGATCAACAACGTCAACTGTTACTCCATAAGACTTAAATTCGCTGATAACATCAGCTACCCTTGAATTTCTGATATCGCTGACGTCTTCTTTAAATGTAGCACCCATAACCAGAACTCTGGAACTTGTAATATTTTTTCCTGTGGCTATAATTTTTTTAACTGTTTGTTTTGCAATATAAAATCCCATAGAGTCGTTAACATAACGACCAGAATTTATTATTTGAGCATGATAGCGGTATTCTTTTGCTTTATAAGTAAGATAGTAAGGGTCAACGCCAATACAATGTCCGCCGACAAGACCGGGATAGAACTTTAAAAAATTCCATTTTGTTCCTGCTGCTTCAAGAACTTCATAAGTGTTAATGCCCATTCTGTTAAAAATAATTGACAACTCATTCATTAAGGCAATATTAACATCTCTTTGAGTGTTTTCAATAATTTTTGCAGATTCGGCAACTTTTATTGAAGAAGCTTTATGTGTTCCGGCGGTAACAACAATTTCATAAACTTTTGAAACATTTTCCAGCGATTCTTCATCACAGCCTGAAACAACTTTTTTAATTGTAGTGATTGTATGATGTTTATCTCCGGGATTGATACGTTCAGGTGAAAAACCAACTTTAAAATCTTTTACGAATTTTAACCCTGATAGTTCTTCTAATATAGGAATACAATCTTCTTCAGTACATCCAGGATAAACAGTTGACTCATAAACAACGTAATCACCTTTTTTTAAAATCTTACCAACAGTTCTGGTTGCTGCAAGCAAGGGTTTTAGATCAGGTAGATTGTGACTGTCAATTGGAGTAGGAACAGCAACAATGTGGAATGAGGCTTCCTTGAGATCTTCAAGTTTTGCTGTAAAAATAATATCACAATTGTCGAAAGCCTCAGAAGACAACTCATTACTTGGATCCTGTTTGTTTTTCATCATTTCAACTCTGTCTTCCTTAATATCGAAGCCGATAACTGATATTTTCTTAGCAAATTCAAGAGCTATAGGTAAACCAACATAACCTAAACCAATGACTGACAATTTCGTTTTTTTGTCGAGTAAATCCTGATAAATACTCATAATTTAAAATTTTTAGTTAGATAATTAAATTTCTTTACATAATGGATGATATTCTCCCTTAAGTCCTATCGGGCTGGAATTTCGAATATTATAAACTGTTTCAATGCTTGGCTTTGAGTCATTTAAACCGAAGCCTTTTCCATCAATAATATTTTTGTAAGCCAAGGTGTGCAGGTCGGTGAAGCCTTCTGAAAATTCAAAATCTTCTCCGTCAACACATATTGCTCTGTAAGTTCTTTTACCGGATTGCTTTATATTTTCAGGAATAAAATCATAATTAATACTCAAAAACCATCTTATTCTTGCTTTTTCAAGCATTAGGTAACCTGCTGCTTTTTCATTGTCGGAAATATGAACGATATTTTCTTTAACATCGCCAAATATCCATTGCAGCATATCAAAAAAATGAACTCCAATATTTGTGGCTACACCACCTGATTTTGAAGCATCACCTTTCCAGGAAGTAAAATACCAGTGTCCGCGAGAAGTAATATATGTCAGGTCAATATCATATATTTTATCTTTAGGTCCATTGGCAATTTTTTCCTTCAAACCAATAATTGAAGGGTGGAGGCGAAGCTGTAAAATATTAAATATTTTTTTATTTGTTTCTTTTTCAATGATTTGCAGCGCATCAATATTCCATGGATTTAAAACAATTGGTTTTTCGCAAATTGCATGTGCGTCATTTCGTAACGACATTCTGATGTGCGAATCATGAAGATAGTTTGGAGAGCAAATTGAAACAAAATCTATTTTTTTATTGCCTTGCCGCCTGAGTTTGTCCATGTGACGATCGAACCTTTCAGATTCAATGAAAAAATCTGCATTTGGGAAATATGAGTCAATAATTCCTACGCTGTCAAATTTGTCAAGTGCTGCAACCAGTTCATTGCCGGTATCTTTAATTGCCTTCATGTGTCGAGGTGCAATATATCCGGCGGCTCCTATAAGTGCAAAATTCATAATTTAATTATTTGTTACATTCCGGACAGACAAGTTTATTATTTTGGCAATCCTGCAAAGCCTGATGAACATAATTATTTGCGTCGTCCTGCCCGCAAAGTCTTATCATCTCATCAATATATTGAGTAAGCCCAACCCCGTTGCAGTTTGATGCTTTAAGTTGCTCACAATAAGTTTTTTTCTGCTGTGTACACTCAGGACATTCTTTCCCACATCCTGAAAGTACTGCTGCTACTGCAACAAAAAAGACGATTTTTCGAACCATAACAATTATAATTTAGTTACCTTTCCGTTATCGAGAATATATTTTTCATTACTCTCAGGGCAGATAGCGATTTTGTCATTTTCAAAATTAAGTCTGTGACCGTATTCACTCATCCATCCGACTTGTCTGGCGGGATTTCCAACGACAAGCGCATAAGCAGGAACATTTTTGGTTACAACTGCTCCGGCTCCAATAAAAGCAAATTCTCCGATATCGTTTCCACAAACAATAGTAGCATTAGCGCCAATTGAAGCACCTTTTTTAACCACAGTTTTTGCGTACTCTGATTTTCTGTTTACAGCTGATCGCGGATTTATCACATTTGTAAAAACCATTGATGGGCCTAAAAAAACATCATCTTCGCAAATTACACCAGTATAAATAGATACGTTATTCTGAACTTTTACATTTTTTCCTAAAATAACTCCGGGTGAAACAACAACATTTTGCCCAAGATTGCAATTTTCACCAAGTTTGCAACCATTCATAATATGAGTGAAATGCCATATTTTTGATCCTTTGCCAATAATACATCCATCATCAATAACTGCTGTTTCGTGTGCAAAATATTCTTTTTCCATATTAAAATGCTTGTTCTGAATAAAGTATGCGGTAAATATATTATTTATTTACAAATTCAAGTACCGAATCAGTAATATATTTTAACTGTTCTTCATCTAATTCTGTATGCATCGGGAGTGAAATGACAGACTTGCATAACATTTCTGTTGTCGGGAAATCGCCTTCTTTATATCTTGGATCAAGATATGCTTTTTGCATGTGCAGTGCAACAGGATAGTAAATCATTGCCGGAATATCTTTAGATTGTAAGAACTCCTGAAGTTTAAGCCTGTCGATACCATTAGTTACCAATGTGTACTGATGAAAAACATGAGTTGAGTTTTTTGATCGTGAAGGAGTTTTAAGATGAGGATTACCGGCAAAAGCTTTATCATAATATTCGGCAGCATTATTCCTTTTCTTGCAATATTCATCAAGTTTGGCAAGTTTTATATTGAGAATTGCTGCCTGAATGCTATCAAGTCGAGAATTAACGCCTATCATATCATGATAATAACGGACAGTCATTCCATGGTTAACTATCTGGCGAAGTTTCAATGCCAAATCGTCATCATTGGTAAAAACAGCTCCACCATCACCATAACATCCAAGGTTTTTACTCGGAAAGAATGATGTACAGCCAATTATTCCAATTGAACCTGCTTTTTTTCTTGTTCCGTTATTGAAAATATAATCAGCACCAATAGCCTGACAATTATCTTCAATAATATGAAGGTTGTTTTTATTTGCTATCGCCATAATAGCTTCCATATCAGCACATTGCCCGAAAAGGTGAACGGGAACAATTGCTTTTGTTTTTGGAGTAATAGCTTTTTCAATTGCTTTAGGGTCAATATTATAAGTATCCGGGTCACAATCAACAAGTACTGGAGTGAGACCAAGTAGTGCAATAACTTCTGCAGTAGCAATAAAAGTAAAAGAGGTTGTAATAACTTCATCTCCGGGCTTTAAACCGAGTGCCATCATCGAAACCTGAAGTGCATCAGTTCCATTTGCGCAAGGTATAACATGTTTAACTGAAAGATATTTTTCAAGATTTTCCTGAAATGTTTTAACAACCGGACCATTTACAAAAGCAGTGCTTTCTATTACATCTATTACCGCCTTGTCTATTTCTTCTTTTATTTGTAAGTATTGACTTTTCAGGTCAACCATTTGTATTTTTTTCATATTCAATATGTTATATAAGTTAGTTTAGCAAATTTGCTGCAAAGATACGTCATTTATAGATTATTGCAAAAGGGTTTGAAAATTAATTTAAGCGAAATGCTTAATTAAAGGAAGTTGTGTGTAATTTAAAATAGAATATGTGTTTAAAAATTCAATTTCAATAATAATCAGTTTTTTACAAACTTACCATACTGAATTCCACTCGATGTTTTAATTTTTATAAAATAAAACCCTTTTTCTAAATTTTCGATATTAATAGACGTGCCCTTAACAATATTTAAATCCTTACGTATTAGCTCACCTGCTGTGTTAATAATATCATATTTGCAATTTTCCCCCAAAAAGTCAATAATTAATAAATCAGAAGCTGGGTTTGGAAAAACATTAAGATTTGTATAAGTATTATATTCATTAACACCTGAAAGTTCGCTTGCCTGATATGTATATGTAACTTTTTCATTATCAGCTATAGAACCATCTGTATTCATAACAACCATTATCGCTTTTTTATAGGTTGTCCCTAAACTGTCGGCAAAAAATACACCTTTATTTTCATTATCAATAGTTATAAATTTGATATCGTAAATACTGTTATTTGATGGATTAACAAGAATAAATGCTAACCTGAAACTAGAATTTGAGTCGCCCTTGAATTCAATTTTTAAAGATTTTGGAGACATTGACTGGAACTTAATATAATCTGCTCCATAAGGTGAAATGTCTGCTGATTCCTGTGGTACAGGAAAGGATGTATGACTCTTTTGCAATTTACAATCGGGGAAATTAAAATGACTGTACCCAAACTTACCAGACTGAAAAACAGAGTCGTCGGCAAAATTTGCAATACAGAACTGTTCAAAAACATCATCAAAATTTTCCTGATAACCGAGAAAATGTAAGGTGCTGTCAACTCCAAACTGTCCGTTAAGTTGATTGCTGATTAGTGATGAGATATAATTCCAATTGCCGTAATGCTCAAACATAAAAAGCATAAAAAGTTTTGCCTGATCGTAATTAGAAAAGTAAATTAATGGAATATCTGGCTCGTTGGCAAAATATGCTGGATTGTCAAAAACGCCATGCTGTAAAATGTTTTCTGTAAGATAAAGCGCAGCAAATGTTGAAAACCCTTCGTCAACAAAAGCAGTTTCCCAAAAAATTGTCGGATTAACTGGCGGATCGGGAGAATGATCTTGTTTCCAATGTAAAAGATGCCCGAATTCATGGGCAATAATTTCAGGAGCACTATTTTCAAAATAATCGGCTGTAATATAAATTATTTCTCTTTGATTACTATGTCTGCCCCATTGATTAAAAACAAAACTTTCCGACATTTGGTTCCCCGGGTCAAAATATCCGGCCCAGTTTGGTTCGCTCATGGCAAGAATAAAAATATTTGAATCATTATCAAACTCATCAGGAACTGGTCCATACTTTTCAGTAAGTTGATGGTAAAAACTATTATCGAATAATGAAACCATATTATCTATTGATGACTGAGAAGGTTGAACAGCCGTTACTTCAACAAAAACATAACAATGAGCACCTGCTTTTTTGCAAACAGCTTTTATATCATGCTGCGGAGTTCCCCATAGCGGAGGCCAATCTATATAACTCACCGACCAGAAATGAACAGTATCTCCTTCATGGTATTGAGCATTTGAGTTAATAGGAAAAATACTTGAAATTAAAGCAAAACAAAGAAATACTAAAAAATATCTTCTCATATCAGGATATTTAGACGATAGTTATATAAATTGCTTAAATTTATTAAATCTGAACAAAATAAAAAAAGCAAATCACATAAAGGTATGTTTTAGAAAGTTAAAGGTTGAAAATCTAAATTCCAAGAGAAATACAAGCCTGCTCAGCTGCCGATTGCTCAGCTTCTTTTATTGAGTGACCTTTACCTTTACCGCATTCCTTAGAGTTAATATAAGCTACTACAATATAATTTTTCAGGTAACCTTTGCCTTCTTCGCCAACAACCTTATAATCATGTGTCTTCTTTTCTTTTTGAGCCCATTCAAGAAGTTTACTTTTAAAATTTAGCTCCTTGTTTTCAAGCTCATCAGTGTCAACATGACAGCTAATGATGCGGTTAATGATGATTTTGTAGGTCGATTTATAACCTTTGTCAATATAAATAGCTCCAATAAATGCCTCAAAAGCATCGCCCTTTATTGAACGATAAACGCTTGAAGAATCATTATCATGCATTATTAATTTATCGATGCCAAGTTTTTCGGAAAGTTTATTAAGGTTAGCTCGGCTGACTATTTTTGAACGCATTAAGGTAAGGTATCCTTCATCTTTAAAAGGATATTTTCGGAAAAGATAATCTGCTACCACCAGACTTAAAACTGCATCTCCCAAATATTCAAGTCGCTCATTTGAAACCCTGGAGCCATTGAATATTTCGTAAGAAACTGATTTATGGCGAAAAGCCTGTTTATATAAATTTATATTACCGGGAAAATTACCAGTAAGATTTTTTACATTAAAAGCAAGTGATTTTTCTTTAGAGAAAGTATACTTTACAGCTTGAAATAGTTTCAATTACTTGTTATTTAGCGTCGAATTTCTTAAATACAATAGAAGCATTATGACCACCAAAACCAAATGTATTGCTTAATGCAGCGTTTACTACCCTTTTTTGGCTATGATGAAAAGTAAAGTTCAAATTATTATCAATTTCCGGATCATCAGTAAAATGATTAATTGTTGGCGGAATAATATTATTATAAATTGCAAGTATTGATGTTATTGCCTCTATAGCTCCGGCTGCACCTAATAAATGTCCTGTCATTGATTTTGAAGAGCTTATATTTAGCTTATATGCATGTTCACCAAACAACTTAACTATTGCCTTTGACTCTGCAATATCGCCCAGTGGTGTAGATGTTCCGTGTGCATTGATATAATCAATGTCATTTAAATTAAGTCCGGCATCTTCAATGGCTAATTTCATTACATTATAAGCACCTAATCCTTCGGGATGAGGAGAAGTAATATGATAAGCATCAGCAGTAAGTCCTCCGCCTGCAACTTCAGCATAAATTCTGGCGCCTCTTTTTAACGCGTGCTCAAGTTCTTCAAAAACAACGGTTCCACTACCTTCACCTAAAACAAAACCATCTCGGTCTTTGTCAAAAGGTCTTGATCCGGTAGCAAAATCATCATTTCTTACCGATAACGCATGCATCGCATTGAATCCTCCAATACCTGCTTGATTTACAGCCGCTTCAGAACCTCCTGTAACAAATAAATCAGCTTTTCCAAATCTTATATAATTAAAAGCATCTACAAGCGAATTTGATGAAGAAGCGCATGCAGATGTAATGCTGAAATTTGGACCACGGAGACCATACTTTATCGAAATATGACCTGAAGCAATATCAGAAATCATCTTTGGAATAAAGAAAGGGTTAAACCTTGGAGTTCCATCACCACCGTTAAAGGCAGTAACTTCCTCAAAAAAAGTAATCAAACCACCAATCCCAGAAGCAAAAATAACCCCTGCTCTGTCGAGGTTAATACTTTCAAGATTAATTCCTGAATCTTTAATTGCCTGGTCAGCCGTAGCAATAGCATATTGAGAAAAAAGATCTATTTTTCTGGCTTCTTTTCTGTCCATGTAAATCTCTGCATCAAAATTCTTAACCTCACAAGCGAACCTTGATTTGAATTTTGAAGCATCGAACTTAGTAATTAAATTCGCACCACTAACTCCATTAAGCAGACTGTTCCAGAATTCCGGAACAGTATTGCCAATAGGAGTCACAGCACCTAATCCTGTGACTACAACTCGTTTCAACTCCATTTAATAGTAATAAATGAGTTTAAAAATTATTTTGCGTTACTTTCAATGTATTTTACTGCATCACCAACACAGGTAATCTTTTCGGCTTCATCATCCGGAATTGCAATATTGAATTCTTTTTCGAATTCCATTATTAATTCTACTGTATCTAATGAATCTGCACCCAGATCGTTAGTGAAACTTGCTTCCGGTGTTACTTCTTTTTCATCTACACCTAATTTATCAACAATAATATTCTTTACTCTTGTTGCAATGTCTGACATAATTTTATTATTTTAAGTTAATAAGGGTGCAAAGAAAAATATTAATTATAAACTGACCAACTATTTTTTTATAATTATTTTTAGATAAATTTGTAATAAACAGAAATACAGAACTATAGAAAGACAGTTTTTAATAAAATTTAACATAAATTAAGAATTGAAAGCTTACATAACAGAAACATTTGTACTTTTAAGGCAATTAAAAATATTTTTATGGTGAATATTGCAATTTTTGCATCGGGAAATGGCTCAAATGCGCAAAATATTATAGAGTATTT